>CAZLYY010000033.1:0-7128 GCA_964563895.1 uncultured Christensenella sp.
TTGCTTGCAAGTAATAAATTTCACGATATTTTTGTTGTGCATATTTGTATGGACAAAATTTTTTGTTTTCAAGACAAAATTGTTTGTGATGCGGGCGTCAATTTGTTTAGACTAAACATTTTTGCCAAAGAAAATTGTTTGAGTGGGCTTGAGTGGAGTTTTGGTATCCCGGGTAGTGTCGGCGGGGCGGTGTATGGCAATGCTGGGAGTTTTGGTGGAGAGATGTCGCAAGTTGTAAAATATGTTTATTTTACGGACGGCAAAAGGTTGTATAGAAAAAGTGCGGAAGAACTTGATTTTTCCTATCGCAAAAGTTTTTTTAGCGGGAGAAATTTTGCAATTTTGAGAGTTGTTTTTCAATTGAAGAAAGGGGATAAAAATGATATAAACAAGTTGTGCGATGATTATTTTTCTCAAAAAAAGGCACTTCAACCATACAATGCTTGTAGCGCTGGAAGTGTGTTTAAAAGACCAAACAACAATTTTGTCCCAATATTGATTGAAAAATGCAATTTAAAGGGCAAAAGAATAGGAAATGCTCAAATTTCTACAAAACATTGTGGATTTATTGTAAATATTGACGGAAAAGCAAAATTTCGTGATGTGTTTTCCCTTATTCTTTTGATAAAAAGAAGGATTTACAAACAATTTAAAATTTGTTTAGAAGAAGAAATCGTTATTCTAAAATAGTTGTAATTTACTTGCAACAAATTAAAAAAATCTTTTGCAACTAGCAAAACAAAAAGCAATACAATGTTTCCTTTATTGATTTTAAGTATTTTTGATAAAAATGTATTTTTTATTTTTAAAATCAAACTTTTACGACTTAGCACTTTTGAAACAAGTAGAAGAGAAATAGGAACAAGGGCTAGAGATTTTGAAACTATCAAAATACAATGCAAGGAACAATGCAAATATAACACTATTTTTTAGTTTTAAACGATATTAACAAAGGCAATGTTTTGTTTCAAAAATCATTGATTAACTTTGTATTTGAGTAGTACAAAAATTTTTTATTCAAGAAATTTGTAGCAAATTTTTAAAAATATGATTGTTATTTTAAGACAAAAACAAAATATAATGATATAATATTCATAATGAAAAGTGTTTTGCCACTTTCATTTAAAGGAGAAATATGTCGTTTGCTCATGATGTAAAGCAAGAAGTGTTGGAACAACCAATTGAAAATGAGTGTTGTAAATTGGCCTTTTTATCTGCGGTTATCCATTCGTGCGGGGAACTTATCAAACGTGGGAAAGATATTTTTGTTGTATTAAGAACGGATATGGAAGAACTTTTTCCAAAAGTTAACGATTGTTTATCCACTCTTTATGGCGAAAAGGCAAGTGTGGAAAAAGATGAAGACAACAATATAAACAAATTTGCTAGATATGTGATAACGCTTCCAATAAATGTTACCAAGCGAATACTTTTTGATTGTGGAATAGCAAAATTCAACCTTGACAATGAGTTCTCTCTTTGGGTTGGGTTGGACGAGCATATTTTGGAAGGCGAGTGTTGTGAAAAAAATTACGTGCGTGGGGTGTTTGCAACCGCTTCGACATCAAACATTGTCCTTAATGATGAAAAGGGAAAAAGTAGGACATTTTGCGGTTATCATTGGGAGTTTAATTTTGTAGACGAAAGATTTTGCGATGATTTTTCAAGTTTACTTTTTAAACTTGGTATCACAAACAAAAAAAGCAAACGAAAAAATCTTTTTGTTTTGTATATAAAGGAAGCGGACAAGGTTAGCGACCTATTTGCACTTGTGGGCGCGTTTAAAGGGCTTTTAAGGTTGCAAAATGAAATGGCAATTAGAGAAGTTAGAAACAATATAAATAGGCAAAACAATTGCCTAAATGCCAATATAACAAAAACGGTGAATGCAAGTTTAAGGCAAATCAATGCTATAAATAAAATTCAAAACACCATAGGTTTTGAGAGTTTGCCAAACAATTTGAGAGAACTTTGCCTTGTAAGGCTAGCCAATCCAGAAGAGTCGCTAGACAACTTGACAAAACTTTTGTCAACCACTATAACTAAAAGTGGCATAAATCATCAATTCAACAGACTTATCAAAATAGCGGAAAAAATAGACAATGATAAGTTGTAATCATAAAAAATAATTTACATTCAAAAGAAGGGAAAAATGAAAAATTTTGTGCACTTACACGTTCATACAGAATATAGCCTACTTGATGGGGCGGCAAAAGTTAAAGAACTCGTAAAAACGGTTAAGGAACAAGGTGCCAATGCTGTTGCAATAACCGACCATGGCACTATGGCGGGCGCACTTACCTTTTTTGCTGAATGTTATAAAAATGGCATAAAACCTATTATTGGGTGCGAATTTTATGTCGCAATGGATAGAACTTGCAAACAAGGTAGACCAGACAACGGCCACTTGATTTTGCTTGCCAAAAACAATGAAGGTTATCACAATCTTTTAAAACTTAATGCTATCGCTGCCAAAGAAGGGTTTTATTACAAACCAAGAATTGATTATGATGTCTTGGAACAATATTCAAAAGGGCTTATTTGTCTTAGTGCTTGTATTGTTGGACATATTCCACAATTTCTTCTTAAAAGGCAATATGATGAAGCATACAAACTAGGACTTAGACTAAAAAATATGTTTGATGAAGGCGATTTTTATATTGAACTTCAAAACCACCACTTGCCAGAACAAATGGAGATATTGGATTCGTTAAACGACCTTGCAAAAAAACTTGGAGTTAAAACTGTCGCAACAAACGATGCTCACTATATAAAAAGAGAAGATGCAGAGATGCAAGATATATTGATGTGCATTCAAATGGGCAAAGTTGTTGATGATACAAATAGACTAAAATTTGCGACAGATGAATTTTATGTCAAAACTAGAGAAGAGATGGAAGAAGTCTTGGGACAATATCCAGAAGCCCTTGACACCACACAAGAAATTGCGGACAAGTGTTTTGTAACAATAAAAGCAAAATCACACAAGGAAATTCCAAATCTTCCAGAAGGCTGTACACTAAGGGACAACGAAAACTTTATTCCGAAATACACCGTAGAAGGTATGTCAACTTATGAATTTCTAAAAAAACTTTGTTATGATGGGTTGAAAGAAAGATATCCTGTGATAACCCCAGAAATTCAAAAAAGGGCAGATTACGAACTTGATATTATTAGAGAACAAGGTTTTGTTGAGTACTTTCTTGTTGTGTGGGATTACATAAATTATGCAAGACAAAACAATATTCCAGTTGGCCCAGGGCGTGGAAGTGGGGCAGGAAGTATTGTTGCTTATACAAGTGGAATTACTCGTGTTGACCCAATAAAATACAATTTGCTTTTTGAAAGGTTTATCCATAGAGAACGTGTTTCTATGCCCGATTTCGACGTTGACTTTTGTTATGATAGACGACCAGAAGTTATTGAATATGCAAAGAGAAAATATGGCAAAAACAATGTTGCATATATAGGAACATTTGGAACGATGGCAGCAAAAAACGCAATACGTGATGTCGCAAGGGTTTTGAGATTCCCATTGGAAGAAGTAGGCAAAATTTGCAAGGAAATACCTGCAAAACTTCCAGAAGGGATCAAAAAACCACCTGTTTTGAAATATTATTTTGGTAGGACAGGCAAAGAAGAAGACGCAAAGTATATCATTCCATCACTTAAAGAGTTGTACGACAATGACGAACGTGTAAGACGAGTTATTGATATGAGTATAAAGTTGGAAGGTATGCCAAGGCAGACTTCAACCCACGCTTGCGGAATTTTGATTGCCCCAGAACCTGTTGATACATATGTCCCACTTTTGAGAAATGGGGACGAAATAGCCACCCAATATTCAATGACCGAACTTGAAGATTTGGGACTTCTCAAAATGGACTTTTTGGGACTTAGAACTCTTACGGATATAGATAAAGCCTTAAAACTTGTAAAAAAGATTCACAATGTAGATATAGACTTCTACAAAATGGACTATGACGACCCAAATGTTTTTAAACTTATATCTTCCGGCAATACAGACGCAATCTTCCAACTTGAAGGTGGCGGAATGAAAGCCTTTATGAAAAAACTTAAACCAGACAATTTGGAAGATATCATAGCAGGGATTTCCCTTTATCGTCCTGGCCCTATGAAATACATTGATTCATATGTAAAAAACAAGCACAATCCAGAAAGTATAAAGTATGACCACCCTTGCTTAAAACCTATTTTGGAAGCAACTTATGGAATTATTGTTTACCAAGAACAAGTTATGCAAATTGTTCAAGCAATGGCAGGATATTCTTTGGGACAAGCCGATATGGTTAGACGTATTATGGGCAAGAAAAAAGTTGAAAAAATGGCTGCCGAAAAAGAAAAATTTATTTACGGCTGGCAGGACCCAAAAGGTGAAAAGTCTATTGAAGGTGCCCTAAAACGTGGTGTTCCAGAAGATATTGCAAGAAAAGTTTTTGCGGATATGGAAGATTTTGCAAAATATGCTTTCAACAAGTCGCACGCAGCCGCCTATGCATATTTGTCTTATCAAACGGCATATCTCAAATGTTATTATGAAGTTGAATTTTTGGTTGCAGTTTTAAACAATAGAATAACAACTATTGACGAAGTAAAGAAATACATTATTTATGCTCGTGGACAGGGCATTGAAGTTTTGCCACCAGATGTAAACAAGTCGGAAACATATTTTAGTGTGGAAGACGGAAAAATTCGTTTTGGTCTTGCTGCCATTAAAAATGTTGGTGTTGGTGTTGTTGAAGAAATTATAAAGGATAGGCAAGAAAAGGGAAATTATGCTGATTTGCACGACTTTATAGAAAGAACTCAAATCAAAGGAGTTAACAAACGTTGTATCGAAAGTCTTATTTTGGCAGGCGCCTTTGATTGTTTTGGTGCACACAGGTCGCAACTTATAAGTATTTTTGAAATGGTTATGGAAGTTGTTTCTAAAGATTCAAAAAGAAGAATAGGCGGACAAATAGGCTTTTTTGACGATAATAAAATTGCATCAACAACAAAGATAAAATTGCCAGATATGGAAGAATATACAAAGGCAACAAAATTAAAATTTGAAAAACAAGTGCTTGGAATGTATTTGTCTGGGCACCCAATGGACAATCATATTGAAGAGTTTAACAAGTTTACTTTCAATGGTTCAATGGTAAAAGATAAAAATGAAGAAGATTTTGATGACAACGGGGAAGATTCGGATTTTGTTATGGAAGACACTTTGGATAATGCACAAAATCTAGAAAATGGCACACAAGTTACTTGTGGCGGGTCAATAGAAGAAGTCAAAAAACTTTTTTCAAAAGCATCTAATAAAGAAATGGCAATTCTTTCCGTTGAAGATTTGTATGGGACATTTAAGGTTTTGTTGTTCCCAAAAATTTATGATAGATACAAATCTTTGTTGCAAGAAGACAATCTTGTAAAAATTAGTGGTAGAGTTTCTATAAAAGATGGCGAAGATATAACAATTTTGGCAGATAAAGTTGAACCTTTGGAAACTCATAAGGAAGAAAAAATAGAAGCCCATCAACAAACTTTGTACCTTAGATATGATACACAAAATGGCATAACTCACAACAACGTGATAGCAATTCTCAAGAGTTATCCGGGGCATATCCCTGTTGTTGTCAAATGCTCATCACAAAATCGTGCTTTCAAACTTGGTGTTTCAGTTTCAATAAGTGATTCACTTTTGACCGAACTTTATGGGTTGCTTGACGAAGAAAATATCAAGGTTGTGTAGCCTTTAATTGACAAAAAAGTTATTCACATTTTTTAAAAAAAGTTAATAAATCAATTTAAAAAGGAGAAAATATGGAAGTAAAAAATATTGCTATTTTGACAAGTGGTGGTGATGCTCAAGGAATGAACACTGCTATAAACATTGTTGTCCGTGTTGCAAGGGCAAGACGTCTATGGGTTTATGGCGTTTTAGAAGGGTACAAAGGGTTGTACAACGACCAATTTATTCAACTTGATGAAAAAATGGTAGAAAATATAAGTTCAATTGGTGGAAGTTTTTTAAAAACTTCTCGTTTTGAAGACTTTAAAAAGCCTTCCGTTGTAAAAAAGTCGGCAGAAAATCTAAAAAAACATAATATTGACGCCCTTATTATTCTTGGTGGTGATGGCTCTTTTAGGGGTGCTTTGGAACTTATAAACGAAGGTATAAAAGTTGTTTGTATCCCAGCAACAATAGACAATGATTTGAGATACACTTCTCGTTGTTTGGGCTTTGATACGGCTGTAAACAATTCGTGCAAATTTATTGAAAATGTCAAGCAAACAATGTCTTCTTTGAGTCGTGGTGTTGTTTTTGAAGTTATGGGAAGATATTGCGGAGATATTGCCTTGTATAGTGCTTGTTCCACCGCTTGTGATATAATTGCCGTTCCAGAAAAACCAACCACCGAAAAGGAAATAATTGACAAGGTAAAACTACACTTAAAACGCACAAACACTTCTCCTACACTTGTCATAGCGGAACACCAATTTGATGTTGTTGACCTAGCAAAAAAACTCACCAAAGAAACAGGCGTTGACTTTAAATATTCTATTGTCGGATATATTCAACGTGGAGGCTCACCTTCTGTTTTGGACAAGGCTCTTGCAATGCAATTTGGTGTAAAAGCAATTGACCTTATAGAAAAAGGTATGTTTAATCGTGCAATAGGTTATAGAGATGATACAACTTTTGATGTTGATTTAAAAGACGCATTAAATTGCGAATACAACTTCAATTATGATTTGTTGCAACTTTTTTATTCACTTAATGAAAAGAATTAAACATAGGTTAAATTTAATAAAAAATAAAAAGGCAAATTTTAGGGTTTCTAATATTTGCCTTTTATATTGATTTTATGTTGACATATTTTCAATGACGAGTTTGTCAAAATTTATGCTTTCTGGGAAGTCGCTTGGAGTGAAAGTTGCGTTCCTAAATTGTAAAAAATGTGCCAGATGTTTGGTTACAACAATAGGTGTTGCAATGTCCAATTTTTCGCACATTGGGGTTAGATAATCAAAAAATTTGTATATATCAAAAATAGACGAATCTTCATAAACAGTGTCTTTAACTATTTTTTCATTTTTCATAACTTTTGCCCAAATTCT
>CAZLYY010000034.1:0-7003 GCA_964563895.1 uncultured Christensenella sp.
GCCATTTTTAGCATTTCTGGTGTCGCAGATGGATAAGTCACCATACATCTTGTGTAGTCTGGGGTGTTGTAAGTTGCAAGTTCGTCTTCCATATATTTTTTTAAACAACTCACCATATTGCCCATATATTTTTTTGTAACTTTTATTTCCCCATTCACAAGTTGAAGACAAGGCTTTATTCTCAAAAGGTTTGCTCCCAACATACTCAACATACTACATCTGCCACCTTTGTACAAATAGTTCAATTTTTCAACAATAAATGACGACTGTGAATATGGAACACGTTTTTCTACCATTTCGACTATTTGGTCGACAGTATACTCTCCACTTTGTGCAAGTTCGCTTGCATACATAGCAAGAAGCCCCGACCCAGAAGACAATGTTGCAGTATCAACTATATGGACCATTGGGTTTTCCTTGCTTGCCGACACGGCATAACCATACCCACCACTAAGTTTGCTACCTATCCCAATATGAATAACTTCATAGCCATTGTCCGTAAATTGCCTAAAAAATTTATCCATATCATCCACGCTACGTGCTGCCGTTTTTGGCAATTCCTTTGTCCTTTGAACATAGTCAAAAATGTCCTGTGGCATAATGTCCACCCCGTCATAAAAGGTATCTTCCCCCAATGTAACTACAAAAGGTATAACCTTTATATTAAACCTTTCGTACAACTCTGGTGTCAAATCTATTGTACTATCTGCTGTTATTTGAATTTTCATTTTTTCTCCCTTTATTATCCAAAAATCAAACTAAATATATGACTGAATAAATCTGTATTATACTTGTAATATGTTACAACTTTTCCCAAAACATTGTCTTCTTTCAAGCAACCACACTTTTGCAAATGGCTATCAAGACTTATCCCACGATTGTCACCCAAAACAAATATTTCCCCTTGTGGCACTGTCAAACTCGCTTCTAAATTTCCATTTCTACTAGTTGCCACACATGTAAAATCTAAAAAATAATTGTAATCCATTTCCAAATAATTTGTTGCAATATATGGTTCGTTGAGTTTTTCCCCGTCCACATAATAGGCATACAACTCCGTTCCTTCTTCCTTTTTTAAAGCAACCGTCTGCCCGCCTTTTGCAATAATTCTCTTTACGACATATTTATTGCTTTTTTTTACTACAACTATATCCCCAACATCACCTTTCGAAAATTTTGAGACGACAACAACGTCTTGATACTCTGATTTTTCATACTCTTCGTCTGACAAACCTTCAACCAGTTCCTCATTCAATGTTGGTTGCATTGATATTCCAACCACTTTTAATTGACAAAAAAAGCTATAAAATACAAGGCTGGGTATGCTAAATATTACAAGCATAATTATGGCAAATCTAATAAGTTTGAGTGAAAATTGAGTTTTCCAACGTTTGCTGTTTAGGTCATAAGTTTGCTCAAAAACGACATCTTCGTTTTCCATTTAATTTCTCCAAAACTTTAATAGCATAATACTATTATATATGTTTGTAAAAATAAAATCAAATTTATATTGCAAATTTTTATTGCACAATCTTACTTGCAAAGAATAAAAAAAAGTTGTAATATATTTTTGTTGTTTTATGAATTAATCTTAATTTTAATTTGTCTTTATGCCACTTGTAAAATCTTGTTTAACAAAAGTTTTTATCAAACAATTTCTAAGTAAAAGATTTGTTAAAGTCATTAGATAATTTTAGAACAATTTGACAACTTGTTTCAATATTTTTCTTAAAACAACCATTTGTACCACACGATACAAAATATTGGTTAGGGTTGAGTAGTTCCCATAAAAAATACTATTTTGCTCCACTAGCGCAACTGTATAGAGCATTGGTCTTCGGAACCAAGGGTTGGGGGTTAGAATCCCTCGTGGAGCACCAAAAAGCCTTGTTTTATAGGCATTCTAGCGGTTTTACTTATCGCTAGATTTTTTTATTTTTCATAAAATTGCAACAAAAATCAATCTGTTTTATTAAACAATGAGTTTAGATTAAAAAAAATTTTTTCTTAAAAATAGCAGGTATAAATTTTACACTTTTAAAATCATCAATCAAATTGCCATACAAAACATAAAATTAGCAAAACATATATTTTTTTCATATAGGTTTAGGGGTAAAAATGAAAAAAATAAATGTGGCAATTGCTGGTTATGGCAATCTAGGGCAAGCAATGGAAGAAATTTTGATTAAAAAACAAGAGTATAATCTTGTTGCAATTTTTTCAAGACGAAAGATAAAAAGCAAATTTAAAACAAATGTAGTGGATATAGAAAACATAAACGATTTTAAAGGTAAAATTGATATTGTTTTTTTAACACTTGGAAGTTATGAAGACATAGAAAAATTTGCTCCACAAATTGCTAAAAATTTTAATATTATAGATAGTTTTGACACTCACACAAAACTAAAAAATTATCTAACAAATTTAAACAAAATCGCAAAAAACTCAAAAACGGTTGCAATCAGCGCTTTTGGGTGGGACCCGGGGCTTATGAGTTTAGTCAGAGCAATTTTTCAATCAATTGATAGCACTTCGCCTTGCGAAAGTTTTTGGGGAAAAGGTGTAAGCCAAGGGCACAGCAATGCAATAAGGCGATTGAAAGGTGTAAAAAATGCCATACAATACACAATTCCCAACAAAGATATTTTGATAAAATGCAAAAACTTGTTTGATTTTACGCCTAAAAAGGAAGAAAAGCATCAAAGGTTGTGTTATGTTGCAAAAGAAAATTATTCAAATGAAAAAGAAATTAAAAACAACATTTTATCAATGCCAAATTACTTTTTAGGTTTCAACACAAAGGTTGTTTTTGAAAATGATAAACAAATAAAATCACGTCAAAAGAAATTGTCTCACAAAGGCTATGTTTTTAAAAATTTTATCTCTTGTTCACAAAAAAACAAGTTGCAATTTTATCTCTCAACAACAAGCAATCCACATTTTACAGCAGTCCTTATGATTATGGGAGCAAAGGCGGTGGCAAGACTTGTCACAGAAAAGAATTTTGGGGCATTTACAATATGCGATATTCCTATAAAATATTTTTTGGATAATAAAAATATTTTTAAACTTCTATAATTTTTTATTCTGTTTTTTAAGTTTTGCCTTGTTTTCTATAGCTTTTGCAATCTCGCACACTGGAATAATAAGCATTGACATTCCAAAAACAATTGCCCATTGAACAAGCGAAAGCGATTGCATATCCAAAAGTTTTGCCAATGGTGGCACCAATGCAAAAAGAATAAAAATGGATATTTCTAGTACAAATGCAAAATTGATAAGTTTGTTTTTAAATGGGTTTTCCTTGAAAATAGACTTGTTTGAGTGAACATTGTACAAATGAAAAAGTTGAATAAAATTTATGGTCAAAAATGCCATAGACGTTGCAACTTTGTAATCTTTGTAATGCACAAAACCTATAATATATGTGCATAAAACAATTAAGGCTTGAAAAAATCCTTGATAGCATATATCAACTCCAACTCTTCCACCAAGAATACTTTTCTTTGCGTCTCTAGGCGGGTTGTTCATAATGTCTTTTTCAGGAGTATCAACACCAAGCGCAATGGCTGGAAGAGTATCGGTTATTAAATTAATAAACAAAATTTGTACAGCATTTAAAAATTGATGAGTGGGGAAAAGCAATGTTATGCCAAAAATTGCCAATACTTCTGCAATATTGCACCCAAGCAAAAATTGAATGGTCTTTTGAATATTTCCGTAAATTCGTCTACCTTCTTCAACTGCCAAAATAATTGTTGCAAAATTGTCATCTGCCAAAATCATACTTGCAACTTCTTTTGTCACATCGGTTCCCGTCTTCCCCATACCAATTCCTATATCAGCAGATTTAATACTTGGGGCATCGTTCACACCATCGCCCGTCATCGCGACCACTTTTCCAAGGCTCTTATATGCCTTTACAATCCTTACCTTATGTTCTGGGCTAACTCTACAAAAAACAGAATATTTTGAGATTTCACGAGCAAGTTCTTTATCTGTAAATTTATCCAAAAAACTTCCATTAACAACTTCTTTTGGACTCTTTATCATATTTAATTCAAGTGCAATCGCAGTTGCAGTATCCTTGTGATCCCCCGTAATCATAATGGGCTTCATTCCTGCCTTTTTGCATTTTTGTATAGCAGAAAAAACTTCCTTTTTAGGTGGGTCAATCATTCCAACTAGTCCCAAAAAAACGAGATTATTTTCATCTATTTTTTCATTATTTTTTAAATCTTTATAAGCCAATCCAAGCACACGCAAAGCCTTTTTCCCCATTTCAAAATTGCGTGCTTTTAACCTTTCAATATCACTCGAATTGATAGGCCTAATATTGCCTTTGTCATAAATAAATGTGCATTTTTTTAATAATTCATCAAATGCCCCTTTTGTGTATTGAATAAAGGTTTCGTCTTTTTCTACCTTTACACTCATAAGTTTTCTAACGGAATCAAATGGAAGTTCGTCTATTCTAACACAATTTTTATTCTTAAAATTGCATTTTTTTGCAAAATTTAGCATCGCAATTTCCGTTGCGTCACCTATTGCTTTGTCCTTTTCTATGTTTGCATTGTTGCAAAGAGTCATACAGCAAAGCATTTCTTGTTGCACTCTTGTTGTGCCGTTTAGAATGTCACTTGTAAAATTTGTGTCAAAACACACTTTTGTTATTGTCATTTTATTTTCCGTTATTGTTCCCGTCTTGTCCGAACAAATTATTTCACAACAACCAAGAGTTTCTACTGCGTGTAATTTTTTTATTATAGCATTCTTCTTGGCAAGCCGAACAACTCCAAGAGAAAGGATAACAGTAACCACAGCGGGCAAACTTTCTGGTATGGCAGCAACGGCTATCGCAACAGCGGTCAAAAAAGACTCAACAAAGCCTATATGTACAAATGCAATATCAACAATAAATATAACAATGGCAATGGCAAGCACAATAAAAGTGATTATTTCGCCCAACCTATTCAAACTATTTTGCAATGGGGTTTTTTGTGGCTTTTTATCTTTTAGCAATAAAGCAATTTTCCCTATTTCAGCATCTTTTCCTGTTGCAACAACTACACCTTTTCCCTTTCCATACTCAACCATTGTAGACGAAAAACACATATTTTTTCTATCCCCAATTTGAGTGTTTTTAGGCAATGCTAAGTTTGCACACTTGTCAACAGCCACACTCTCGCCAGTAAGGTTTGATTCGTTGCATTTAAGAGATGTGCTTTCCAAAAGATAAATATCGGCAGGCACAATATCCCCCGCTTCCAGCAAAACAACATCGCCCACAACAAGTTCGCTTGTCTTGATTTTTGTAGGAAAATTGTCACGCAAAACAAGAGAATAAGGTTGAGCCATCTTTTTTAGGCTTTCAAGTGCATTTTCTGCTTTTAATTCTTGAGAAAAACCTAAAATAGCATTTATTAAAACAATTACAAAAATAATTATTGCATCAACAAGTTCCGCTTTGCTTTGCTTAATCAATGCAAAAATCAATGAGACAATAGAAGCACACAATAAGACAATAACCATCGTGTCGCAAAATTGTTTTAGGAACTTTACAAATAAATTTTGTTTTTTTGCACTTTCAAGTTGATTATTCCCCTGACTTTCAAGCCTTTTTTTTGCTTCGCTAGAAGACAACCCTAATGGGCTTGTCTTTAATTGGTTTAAAATTTGAAGAGAGGTCTTTGTATAACAATCTTGCATTGACGCCACCTTTTAAAATATATTTATTAAAAAAGGCTAGGCAATATGAATAAGGCAAAAATCTTTTTCTTAGTAATCTATAAAAATATGCAATTTTCTCTTTTATAAATAAATTATCAAAATATAAAACAAAATTTTAAAAAATATTTTAGCCAAATTTATCAAAATGTCTATTTGAACTTTATATAAAATCAATATTTATTTGTTTACTAAAAATGTCGTTACATTCTTATACTTAATATCAATTTTGCATTTTATCAATTTAAAACTTTCACAAATCTATTGACAAAATTTAAGCAAAGAATATACTTATTTGTGTGTATAATTAATTTGTAAATTTTTAATTTTTACAAGAATAAAAATTTTAATTAAATCATACAAAGGTTGTAAAAATCAAATAGATATTCAATCAAATCATTTTACACAAAAACAAATTATGCGATCATAGCGCAATTGGATAGAGCGTCACGCTACGGACGTGAAGGTTTGGGGTTCGAGTCCCTATGGTCGCACCACATTCCCCTTTATTTTAGGGACATTGAGAGGCTTTTGCCTCTCTTTTTTTTGCAAATGGCCTAAAACTTTTCACAATTTTTAATAGGTTTTCTTTCGTGATTTTCTTTAAGTTGTTATAGGATTCTTAATGCAACAGCACATTTTTAGGTTTAATGAAAATTGCTTGTTTTTACAAACTTTTTGCAAACGGACTAAAATTTTACATTTATATTATCTTCATTTGTTATATTTTGTTCTTTATTTTTTTTGTTTTGTTGCAATATAATAAACAACAAATTTGACAACTTAAATTAAAAAAATTTTTGAAATTGTCATAAATGATTTGATAAATCACAATAAATTGCAAAAAAACACTTGATTAAATTAAATTGTTGTGTATAATATCTATGTAAATTTTGGGCAATTAACTCAGTTGGTAGAGTGTCACTTTGACGTAGTGGAAGTCAGGAGTTCGAGTCTCTTATTGCCCACCAATATATATCTAACACGAACCCAACAAAAGGTTTGTGTTTTTTATTCCCCCACCACAAACAAATACAAAAAAAGAACATTGTATTTGCTCTACATTGTTCCTTTCTTTTTATTATGCTAATTTCAAAAGTACTTTTCCTTGATATTTTCTATTGTAACAAAATTTTATTCATTTGTTGTTGTATCATTTGTGTTTGTTGTTGTATCGTTTGTATTTGTTGTTGTAGATTCAGTGTTCTCTGCAATTGAAGCATCACTAGAAGTATTTGAAGTGGTTGAATCTCCGCTATTTGAACTTGCATTAACA
>CAZLYY010000035.1:0-6870 GCA_964563895.1 uncultured Christensenella sp.
TTAAATTAATTTATTTAAAATAAAATTGCTACTTTTCTTTAAAATAAAAGAAATTAGAAAATTACCCATTGACAAATATTAAGGAATATGTTAGTATACTTGTGTAATAAAAATATGTAAAAGAGAGGGTATTTTTATGGTACAAGTAGAAAATAATAGTATAATGATGTGCGATCCTGCAATTCAAGATTCTTATATAAAATTTAATCACGAAGCGAATGCTCGCGAAAGACAAACTACGGCGACTTTTGATACTGTTTATGCTGAACCAGAACAATTTGTAGATGAGAAAGGTCGTGTCTGCTATGGAGATAAAAGTGCATGGCAAAAGATACAAGCCTTGCTAGCCAAGAAGGCTGAAAAAACAAAAGATAAGATAAGTGAAATTGTTTCTAAAATCAAACAAACACATACAGAAAAAAAGGAAACTGTTGTTTCTAGTCAAAAAGAAGATAACGAATTGGAAATGTAACAAGAATATTTGTGTGTCAATTTGTTGGTAATAAGAATTCTTTAATATCAATAAAATTAAAAACTACAAGAATTTATCTTGTAGTTTTTTTGAGTTTAGGGTAATGTTTAATGAGATTATAAATAAAAAAACTTGATTTAAAGAAATTAATTTTATATAATATTGTTATGAATAAAAATGAATTTAATGCAAATTATACAACATCAAAAAGCCCTTTTAGAATAAAGTGGTTTGGTCTTTCCGTTGCTATATTTTGGTCGTTTTTTATAGCACTTTCACTTAGCAATGTTTTGAGCCCATATTTGTCGCAAATTATAAACGGACTTTTGAATGGTGTTACCCCATTGATTATTGGCATTATTATTGCATTTATTTTTCATCGTTTGGTTGATTTTACGGAAAATGTTTTGCTTAAAAATGCTTTTAAAAATAGTCCATATAAATTTGGTATAAAAAGAACAATTTCAATAACTCTTGTTATGTTTATTTTGGTTGGAGTTATTGTTGTTATATTTGCAATTTTAATTCCAAAAATTATTACCATTGTGCAAGAACTTACTACCGGCGGTGGTGATGGTTGGACACAAATGGTTGACAATGTTATCAATGAAATTTGTGACCTTATTCAAAGATGGTTTGGTGCAGAAGTTGACCAAACAAGCATAAGAGATTTGCTAAATACATTGTTTGAAGGCTTGAAACAAGCGATTGATAATATCGGCGATATTATGGCAATCTCGATGAATGTTGTAACAGGCGCTTTCAATTTCCTTATGGGACTTGTTCTTGCTGTTTTGATTTTGAAAGATAAGGAAAAGATAACAAAATTTACTCGTAGATTTGTTTATGCCAATTTCAAAAAAGAAAGAGCAGATGAAATGTGTGTTATGACAAAAAATGCAAGTAGGATTTTATTTGATTATGTTATTTGCAAACTTATTGAATTCTCAATTTTGTTTGTATCCCTTGGTGTAACATATTCTATTATGGGGCTCAAATTCACTTGGGAAAATGCTCTTATTATAGGTGTTTTCAACTTTATTCCTTATTTTGGTATTTATATTGGTGCTGTTCCAGCCGTTTTGTTGACAATAATTTTTAATTCGCTAGACTCCGCTCTTTATATGGTTTTGGCAACTGTTATTATAACAACCATTGAATTTAATATATTGATTCCTATCATAACAGGCAACAAGTTGAAAGTTAGCGCTCTTGTTATCACAAGTTCAATTATTATAGGCGGGGCAATGTTTGGAATTTTGGGAATGCTTTTTGCACCACCAATTGCAGCAATTATCAGCGTTATTGTAACTGGAAATATTGAATTAAAAGAAAATCATATGCGTTATGTAATGGAACTTAATGCTAGTAGGGAAAAGCAAAATGCAGAAAATAGGCAAAGTATGCAATTGCCGAAAGAAGAGTCTTTAAGGGTAACAAAAAGGAAGAACCCTACTAAGACTCAAAAACAAAAAGTAGAAGAAAATGGTAGCGAAGAAACTTTGTCTGAAATTAAAATAGACGACAAAGAAAGCAAGCCAAAAAGAAGAACAAAAAAGATTGAAATGGGTGTTGAAAATAGCCCTGAAACTCAAATAAATGTTGACGAATCTATTTTGCAAGTGGAAAAACCAAAAAGAAAAAAAGTTAAAAAAGTTGATGAAACTTCAAAAGATAATTCGTTGATAGAAAAAGATAAAAAGGAATAAAAAATGGATATAATTTATAGCGCAACCAAGCCAACGGGAAGATTGACCCTTGGCAACTATTTGGGAGCAATAAAAAATTGGAAAGATATGCAAAAAGACAATGATTGTATTTTTGCGGTTGCAGATTTGCACTCTTTGACTATTGATATGGATAGAAAAGAGTTAAACAACAATATTTATGCCCAATTTGCAACTTTTCTTGCCGTTGGACTAGACCCAGAAAAAAGCATAATTTATTGTCAATCTCACGTCAAAGAGCATAGCGAACTTGCTTGGATAATGAATTGCAACACATATTTTGGGGAAGCAAGTCGTATGACGCAATTTAAGGACCACAAAGCAAAAGACAAAGTGGTAACCGTTGGATTGTTTGCTTATCCAATGCTTATGGCAGGGGATATTTTGCTTTACAACGCAACAGTTGTTCCTGTGGGGGTTGACCAAATGCAACACGTTGAAATTTGTCGTGATATTGCAACAAGATTCAATTCAAAATATGGAGAAACATTTGTTATTCCAAAAGGTGTTGTGCCAAAGGTTGGAGCAAAAATTATGGGACTAGTTGACCCAACAAGAAAAATGGCAAAAAGTGAAAACAACGACAACAATGTTATTTATTTAGATGATGATGACCAAACCATACGAAGAAAATTCAAACGTGCGGTTACAGATAGTTTGGCTAGAATCAAATTTTGTGATGAGCAACCGGGTGTTTCCAATCTTCTTACCATATATTCAAAAATAAACAATTTGACGATAGAGCAAGCGGAAAAACATTTTGAAGGGAAAAATTACAATGATTTAAAGTCGGAAACTGCCGAAAGTGTTATCAAGGAAATTGGACCTATTAGAGATAAGAGAAACGAACTCTTGCAAGATAAGAAGCATCTGGAAGAACTTATGCGTATGGGGGCTGAAAAAGCAAGACAAATTGCAAGAAAGACACTAAGAAAAGTTTATAAAAAAGTGGGACTTGTTGGGATTTTTTAATAGAAATACAAAAGAAAAATTACATTTGTAATTTTTCTTTTTTTAACAACTTTTTTTAAAAACTAATTAGAACAACCTTGATGTGTTGCAACTTTGACAAGTCGTTTGAGTTGTGTTGTTTTGCCCCATAAGTGCTAAAAGAAGCAAAAGCAAGAAGTTGGTGTTTGTGTTAAGATTTGTATCCGTTGCAGATGTAAAAATTGATAATAGCAAAACAAGCAATAAATAGTTTGTATCCATAAAAATCCCCCTTTTTGACAACAAATGTTAATAATTTGTCTTTTTGTCTATTTTTTTGCAAAAATTAATATCCATTTTTTATTTATTAGCATTAATGAAATGGTACAATTGATATGTAATTAAATTTGTAAGGAGAAAAAATGAGTGAACAATATCTTGCGATAGACAAAGCGACATTATTTAACTTGCAGTATTATATGCCAGAACAATCAACTTTGCGACAACTTGCCAATGCGTTTAGTGGTTTTGCCGATAAAACAAGACTTGAAATATTGTCCGCCTTGGCTTTGAGCCCAATGTGCGTGGGAGAGTTGTCTTGTTATCTCAATCAAAATCAAACAACCTTAAGCCACCAATTGAGATTGTTAAAAGATTTGGATATTGTAACCAACAAAAGATATGGCAAGGTTATTGTTTATCAACTAAAAAGTGATATTATCCCAGATATTTTATCTCGTGGGGTTGATTTTATTTTAAAATAAGTTTATGTGAAAATATAAAAAATTGAAAAAGGTGTTAAAAAAATAGTTTTTTTTGATTTTATGTGTTAATATATTCTTATAGGAATATTTTTGATATGGAAATTAAGGAAAAATTGAACACATTGCCACTTAGCCCTGGCGTATATATTATGAAGGATAAGTTTGGCAACATTATCTATATTGGCAAGGCAAAAAGATTGAAAAATAGAGTTAGCCAATATTTTTTGAACAAAAATCATGCGGATAAAGTAAAAAGCATGGTGTCGCAAGTTGCCGATTTTGATTATATTTTGACCAATAGCGAACTTGACGCTTTGGTTTTGGAATGCAATTTGATAAAAAAGCACCAACCTTTTTATAATATTTTGCTTAAAGATGGGAAAAGTTATCCATATATCAAACTTGATTTAAATGAAGATTTTCCTAAATTGGAAGTTGTAAGAAAAATAAAAAAAGGAAATGCAAAATATTTTGGGCCATATTTTGGTATAAATCCAAATGAAATTGTGTCGGCGGTTGGTTATGCATATCCAATACGAACTTGCGATAAAAAAATAAAAGAAAAGGGTAGAATTCAAAAAGGTTGCCTAAATTTTGACCTTGGCATTTGTTCTGGTCCTTGTATGCACAAAATAACAAAAGAAGAGTACGCAAATTTGATTCCAAAAGTGTGCGACTTTTTATCTGGAAAAGACAACACCATTTACAATATTATTTGCCAAAAAATGGACCAAGCGGTTGCTGTGGAAAATTTTGAACTTGCAATAAAGTTGAGAGACCTTAAATTTATGCTAACGAAACTAAATGAACGTGCGGTAACAGCCCTAACCAACATGGACAACATTGATGTATTTGGGTTTGCAAAAAGCGACTTTTTTGTTGTTTTTTCTGTTCTTATCATAAGACAAGGCAAAATGATGGGGTGCAAGTCGTATAGTTTTGACAATTCAAGCATAGAAGATAGTTTGATGCTTGAGTCTTTCTTGACACAATATTATCAAATAAACAAACTTTTCCCTGATAAAATATTGTTGCCATTAACTCTTGACACAGAAGACGCACTTTTCAAATCAATCAGCACAACCATTGGTAAAAAATTGGAAGTTGTTATCCCACAAAAAGGCATAAACAAGCAACTTGTTTTGCAAGCAAATAAAAATGCAGAAGAATATTTAAACAAAAATTGCGAATTAAATTCAAGAAAGAAACGCAAAAGAATGGATACTTTAACCAATTTGCAAGACCTTTTGGGACTAAAAAATTTGCCACTTAGAATGGAATGTTATGATATTTCAAACATTTCTGGAACAAATTCTGTGTGTAGTATGGTGGTGTTTATAAACGGTTTGAAAGCATCAAAACATTATAGAAAATTCAAAATAAAAAATGTGGTTGGGCCAAACGATTTTGAAAGTTTAAAGGAAAGCATTACAAGACGATTGGAAAAATTGGATAGTGATGATATAAGTTTTTCATCTCGTCCTGACCTTATAGTTATTGACGGCGGAAAAGGGCAAATAAACACTTGCCGTGATATAATCAAATCATATGATAAAAACATTGATGTCGTGAGCCTTGCAAAGAAGCAAGAAGAAATTTTTGTGGAAGATTGCCCTGTGTCAATCAAACTTTCAAAGGATAGCGATGAGTTGAAACTTTTTCAAAAATTGCGTGATGAAGCACACCGTTTTGCAATAACCTTTCATAGAAGTTTGAGAAAGAAAAAACAAATTGAAAGTGTTTTGGACGATATAGACGGACTTGGAAAAGTAAAGAAAGAAGCGTTGATTGAAAGGTTTAAAAGTGTAAGAAAATTGAAAAAAGCATCTGCGGAAGACCTTATTGCCGTTGGGGGGATAACACCAAAAATTGCTAGCGAGATTATGGCAAAACTTGAAGACTATTAATTGAATATTTAAAAATTGTTAGTTATTAATTTAAAAATATAGAAATAAACCTTGAAAGTCGTTTGATTTTTGGGGCTTATTTTTTATAAAAAGTTGATTTGTGTTTATCCTTTGTCCTAAAAACTAGATAAATAACATAAATATAAGTATGTCTTTGCTTTTTTTGAAATCAAAAAAGATTGCTTCTACAACCTTTAAAACTTTGTTTTGTATCTTTTTTTTGTGCTTTTTGATTTTTTCTCCAATGATTGTTTTTAATTCTTCAAATTACAAGTTAAATTTTAGCAACCTTTTTGAAAGTGAAGAAACTTCAAAATGTGTTCTTACTTTGCACCATATTGAAACTTTTGAAGGCGGAACTTTTAGTAGAGAAAAATATTTACAAAAACAAGCAGACAAATTTAACAAACAACACAAAAATTGTTATATTGTTGTAAAAACTTTGACATTAAGCGACCTTGTTTTAAATTTGGCGGACAACAACAAGGCGGACATTTATTCATTTTCTTGTGGGGCGGGCGAATTGCTTGCGGGGTTGTTCAAAGAATTGAAAGACAACAAAAATATTCGTGATGACCTTGTGGAATATGGGAAGTGTGTGGGAAAACTTTTTGCTTATCCATATATTTTGTCTGGTTATACATTGTTTTCTTATGATAATTTGTTGGACGAAACAAACAATCTAAACGACTTTGTAAAAAGCAAAAAAATTGGCAAAAAAGAATATAAGGAAATTAGTTTAAAAAGTGGGACATCAAATGTCTTGATAGAAAACAATATCGTTGTGCAAGAAGATGACCAACAAATTTTCTCTTCATCATATGAAGCATATCAAAATTTTTTAAAGAAAAATAGTGTGAGTTTGCTTGGGACAAGTAGAGATTTGGCAAGACTTAAAAATAGAGAAGAAAAGGGGACTATATCGGATATTAGATATACATTTTTAGGGGGATATAGCGACCTTGTGCAATATGTGGGGGTTATAGAAAGTGGCAATAGTTTCAAGGAATATTTTGCCGACCTTTTTGCACAATTTTTGACTACGGACACTTGCCAAAACGACCTTTCAA
>CAZLYY010000036.1:0-6670 GCA_964563895.1 uncultured Christensenella sp.
TTCTTTTGAAAAAATGTCTTGATTTTTTATTTATTGTTTGATAAAATACTTCCAGAATAATGTTTTGATAATAAATGTTATTCCTTCTTGCTGAGAAAACTCAGCCGAATAAGACCAAAAGGAGGTAAAAGTCTATGACTAATTATGAAGTACTTTATGTTATTTCTCCAACTTTAGCAGAAGAAGAAAGAGAAGCAGTTATTGGCAAATTTAAAGCAATGATTGAAAATGCCAAAGGTACAGTTAGCGGGATTGATAAATGGGGGATAAAAACTCTTGCTTATCCTATCAAGTTCCAAAAAGAAGGCTACTATGTGCTTATGACATATTCTTGTGATAGCGAGACATCAATAGCAATGGGCAAACTTATGCTTATCACAGAGCCAATTCTTAGACATGTTATTGTCAAAAAGTAATATATTTACAAATTTAAGGAGAACAAATGAACAGAGTTATTTTAATAGGCAATTTAACCAAAGATCCAGAATTGTCCACCACAAATAGTGGAATAAATTATTGCAGATTTTCGCTTGCAGTCCCAAAGAGATTTGTCTCTGGTGGAGAAAGAGAAGCGGATTTTATCAACATTGTTGTATGGCGTACTCAAGCCGACAATTGCCACAAGTATCTCAAAAAAGGTAGCAAAGCAGGTGTTGTTGGAAGCCTTCAAACAAGATCATATGATGCGCAAGATGGTTCAAAAAGATATGTTACAGAAGTTGTTGCTGATGAAGTTGAATTTTTAAGTTCAAAAGGGAGTGATGGTGCTTCCAATTCTACTCCATCATCAAATGGAGATAGCACACTTGAGCCTATTGACGATGACACATTACCATTTTAATAAAAGGAGTTATCACAATGAGTGAAGAAGTAAAAGAAGTTGCTAAAGAACAAACAGAAGAAAAGTTTGTTAGAAAGCCAAAAAGAGTTGCTAGAAAAAAAGTTTGCGTTTTTTGTGCTGATAAATCAAAGAAAATTGATTACAAAGATGTAACAACACTTAAGAGATTTGTTACAGAAAAAGGCAAAATTGTCCCAAGAAGACAAACAGGCACTTGCTCTATGCACCAAAGAGAAATTACAACTGCAGTTAAACGTGCAAGAAATATGGCTTTGCTTCCATTTAGAGGCGAATAATAAAAATTTACCACTTTTGTATTATACAAAGGTGGTTTTTTTATAATCAAAACAAAACTTTTCCACATATCAAATCTTTTTGTTGATAAAATAAATCTCATTTGATATAATTATATTTAGAGGATAAAAGAAATGGCAAAAAAACAAGAAAAATTTGGTGATATTATAAAAGATGACACTCTTGAAAAACGAACAATTATGGTGGCGGGATTCCCTGCTTTGATAAGAGAAGTGGAAAAAGATGGGGATAAATTGTACGAAGGTTTTTTGCCTGGGTTTGAATTTGCCGAAATTAAGGACATTGATGACGAAGATGTTTGTGTGGAATACTTGCAAGATATGCTAGATGATGAAGTTGAAGAGTTGGTTGTTTTTGGGAAATCTCTCCCTAATGTAGACGAAGATGAAGAGTTGCTTAGAAAATACCCAGAATATCATATTGTGTATTTGGATATAAACGTCTATGCTACAAAATGTTCGCACGATTGTTCTAGTTGTAGCGGTTGTGAAGATTTTGACTACTATGACAAAGATTTTGAGTGCTATTCGGACGATTGCGATTGTGATGATTGCAACGATAATGAAGATGATTGTAATTGCAATGATTGTGAATAGTTTTTGTTAAAATAAATATTTGATTGTTTTGGAATTTGTAATAGGTTGCAAATTCCTTTTAATTTTAATCAATTGCAAATTAGGAGTATTATGAAAACAATTTTTGTATTATGTGGGCCTGGCGGTGTTGGAAAAAGCAAAATAGCAAAGGAAGTTGCAAAACAAACAAATTTGACTTTTGTAAAGGCATATACAACAAGAGAAAGACGAAAGGACGATAAGGACTACAATTTTGTTACAAAAAAAGAGTTTTTGCAATTTGTTGAAAACAATGAAATGGCTGAATACAATCTTTTTTGCAATGAATATTATGGAAGAAAAATTGATGATTTTAAAACCGCTTTGTCAAAAAAAGATTCTTGCATATCAATTATAGACCCACTTTCTATCAAGGAAATAAAAAATATCAAATTTTTTAGCGACAAAAATATTGTTACAATATTTATTGATGCAAACGACAACAATTTAAAAGATAGGTTGCAAAATAGGGGCGAAAAAAGTGAAGTTATAGATTTCAAACTTAAAAATTCAAAAATTGAAAGAAAAAACAAAAGTTTTTGTGATTTTGCAATAAATAATGATAATTTTGAAGATTGTGCTAATAAAATTGTTCAAATAATAAAAAGTTTTTAATTGCTCGTTGTAAAAGTATTTTGTGGCAAAACAAAACTATTTTCTTTTGGAATAGTCATATCTTTTGGAATATCGTTTGCGCCTTCATACAAAATACCTTGTTGGGCTTCATATGTTGCGTGGCGAAGTTGCTTTGTTTTTACAAGTTTTCCGTCTTTGTAATATTCAATAAAACTTTTCCCTTCATATCCATTTTTTGCATTTTTTACACGAAGATATTCCCCTTTAAATAATATCTTATCACTAAATTGTCCGTCTTTATCAACAATTATTTTGTCTTTTTTAGGCAAAATATTTTTTATTTTTACACCTTTTGTTTTTATAACATAATTATCCTTATTGGTGTCCCCATATATAGAAAATTTTACATTTAAGCCATCGGCTTTGCCTAATATAAAGATAGGATAATCAGTTGTGTTGGTAAACTTTAAATCACTTGTCCCCCACGAAACCATTGCATCTAGGCAAGGCTCAACATAGGAAACGGGGAGGGAATGTTTGTGGACTTCATCTACTTCCAAATTGGATAAAAGCAAAGCATTGTACAATGTGGACGACACTTGACAAATTCCGCCACCAACACCCTTTACAAAAGAGCCGTCTTTTATTATATTTGCTTCTTTGTACCCCTTGTCAAGCGTTCTCTTCCCAAGAGTCAAATTGAAAGAAAATGTTTCGTTGGGCAAAATTTTTGTTCCATTCAAAGAGTTTACAGCAAGTTTTATGTTGTTTTTTCTATCCATACTAGAAGAAGCATAATTGGTGGAAAATTCCGCTTGTTTTTTTGTCGCAAGTTTAATATCACTTGTCTTTTTATTTGGCGAAACCAAATTTGTTTTTAAATCAATATCTACATTGGTGCTTTTTGTTATTCCCTTTACAATCTCATCATAGACACTTTCTCTATCAAGTTTTTGTCCAAACTTTTCTTCTTGAAAAACAAATTTGTTGCTAATTCTGTCATAATTTACATCGGCATTTGTTGGCAAAATATCAATTTGTTGTGCAATTAAATCTAATTTTTCGTCTAAATTTGTAAGGACAAAATTTGTGGCAGTTTTGTTGTCAAACCCCATTGCTTTTATTTTTCTAATTGTTCTTATTTTATCTTGTCTAAACGACTTTTGGAGTTGTTCTAGCACAATATGAATATCACTTTTTATTTCAAAATCTTTTTCCGTAAAAGTCCAATTTTTATCAAGATAATGCATAGAAATTTGAAAAGGAAAAGGGCTTTCATTTGCGACACTTTCAATTTTTCTTTGTGCTTCTTCCCCATTAAGTCTAGACAAATCTACCCCACACAAAGTGTAGCCATCTTCCAACTTTTCCAATTTAATTTTCACACTATTTACTAAAAAAAATGATAAAAAAGGCAATGCAAAGCACAAAAGAAATATTGCAAAAATTCCTTTTAATTTTTTAAAAAACTTTATAATTTTTTTCATAAATTTAGTATGAGTAAAAAGAATAAAACTATTATTGAATATAAAAACAAATAAAATAATCAAAATTATTATGCTTTTTGAGAAAAAATTGCTAAAATACAAGGTAGGTTGTTTAAAACAACAAAAATACTTGTAAGGAATAAAAAATGGAACTATATTTTTTAATTGCTCTAGTAGGATTAACCCTATTAAACATAATTTTGACAATAATTTTTCAATTGAAAAAGGGGAAAAATTTTGACCAAAAAATTATTGAAGAAATCAAAACACAAAATGAATATCTAGAAAAAACTATCAAAAATTTGTTTGAAATTGACAAGGAATACAATAGGCAACTCAATCAACTTCTTTTGACTTCTCTATCAAAATCAAACGACAACTCCGCCAATTTCTTTTCAAATCTTGCAAAAAATCAAAGTTTGCAACTACAAAATATTGAAACTAGGCTAAACGATATCCTAAAAGACAATGACAGCAAACTAAATAGAATTGCGGACATTATCAACGAAAACCTAAAAAGTTTGCAAGATAGGAATGAGAGAAAACTTGAACAAATGCGTCAAACAGTGGACGAAAAATTGTCTTCCACTCTTGAAAAACGTCTTGGCGAGAGTGTAAAGATAATCACTCAAGGGCTTGACACCGTATCAAAAGGCATTGGCGAAATGCAAACTCTTGCCACAGGTGTTGGCGACCTAAAAAGAGTGCTCACCAATGTCAAAACTCGTGGCGGTTGGGGTGAAGTTCAACTTGGGAACTTGCTTGAACAAATTTTATCAAAAACACAATATAAAGAACAAGTGCAAATCAAGAAAAATTCACAAGAAAAAGTGGATTTTGCCGTTGTTTTGCCAGGCAAAAATGATGGCGAATTGTTGCTTCCAATTGATGCAAAATTCCCTATGGAAGACTATTCCCGTTTGTGTTCTGCAAGTGAAAAAAACGACATTCAAGAAATGGAATTTCAACTCAAAAACCTTGAAATTCGCATAAAAGAAGAAGCAAAATCTATTTGCGAAAAATACATTGAACCACCTACAACAACCGATTTTGCGGTGATGTATCTTCCGGTTGAAGGGTTGTATGCGGAAGTAATCCGCCGTCCAGCATTGGTTGAGACATTGCAACACAAATACAAAATTATGGTGTGCGGGCCAACAACCTTGACAGCGCTTCTCAATTCGCTTCAAATGGGCTTTAAAACCCTTGCGATTGAAAAACGAAGTAGCGAAATTTGGAACACTTTAAGTGTCTTTAAAATGGAATTCAACAAGTTTGTAGATTTGCTTGCAAAGACGCAAAAGAAAATTGACGAAGCATCATCAACTCTTGATTTTGCAACAAAAAAGACAAAAACAATTCAAAGAAAATTAAAAGATGTTGCCGACATAGATGACAATAAAGTGATTGATTCAACAGATGATACAGACTTGATAGACTTTTAGTTTTTGCAAAATAATGTCTTAAAAATATATTTTTAATGGCTAGTTTATTTGAAAATAAAAAAGTAAGGAATAATGTAAATATAACGCATTATTCCTTTTTTTATTAGTTGATAATATTAACTAAAATTTTTTATTTTTTAAGATTGACAAACAAAATGCCAAAAATCAAGCCAATAAGTCCGGCAAAAATCATATCCGTCATAAGACTCAAAGAAAATGAAAAACTATGTGCCAAAAGAGAAAACAATAGGAAAGATAAAATTGTATACAAAACTCCAACAATTATGCCTTTTGGTAGTCCCTTGCTTTTATTCTTTTTAAGTGCAATTTTGACACCCAAAGCAATGCTTAGTATTTTTATTGTTTGATTTGCAACTTTGATAAAGACATCGCTCAACGAAACAAATTTGTACACAAGTGCAAGGACAAACACCGCAAAAACGGTAAATATCAACGAAAACAATATTCCCTTTACAAGTCCAACAATTTCATTTTTCTTATTTGATAAAATTTTTTCCACTTTTTTCTCCTTACTATAGTTAATAAAATTTATGCACCACTTTCCCCTTTTATGCAAAAAAATACAACTACACAACAAAAAAAGGAATAATACTTTTGTGTAAAATTCCTTTTTATGTCTATTTAAATATTTATTTTTATATCAAAATATTGCAACAATTATTCTTGTGTTTGTGTCGCATTGGTTACATATGTTTCATAAAGTGCATTCCAGAAACAATCGGAAATAACGTCCATACCTTGTGCATTTGGGTGAAGAAGAGAAGCATCTTGCATATATGTTGAAAGGTTACTGCTATTCACTCCACTATTTGCATAATCAACTACTACACAACTATATTTTGTTGCAATTGTCTTTATTGCTTCGTTGTATGCAAGCAATGTCTCATTGTTATCCCCAGTTGTTCCATAAGTAACAAGAGTAAATACAAATATCTTGACATCTTTTCCATAAGTTGTCCTAATTTGAGCAATCATTTTATCATATGCTGTTGTAAAGGCTTCACTCGTAACACCATTAATAAAATCATTTATACCCATATACACAGCAATTATATCTGGATTTGTATTTGTGTCCCCCGTATTATTGTGAAGATTTTGTGCACGAGTTAGTGTATCTTTGGTGGTATCTTCTGTGCTAGAGTCGGTAACTTTGCTTCCGCCATAAGAGTTGTTGACCAACACATTCATACCTGTCTTGTCGGCTGTTTGTTTCCACCAAGTATCATCAACTGATGAAAGAGTTAAATCTCTTCCACTTGTGCCATATGATACATAGTTGCTTCCAATTGTAGAGTTGGTGTTTGTGCTATCATTTGAATATCCGTCAAAAGTAGAAATACTATCACCCAAAATAGACAAATTTTTGCCACT
>CAZLYY010000037.1:0-1856 GCA_964563895.1 uncultured Christensenella sp.
CAAAACAAAAATAATAACTAAAACCCAAAAATATTTTTAATTATTTTTTTAAAAAACTAATGCAAAAAGGACACTACTAAAACGTAATGTCCTTAAAAAATTTTTGTGTGTTTAAATTTCGAATATATTTTTATATTGTTGTATTTAACTCTTTTTGTTGTCTTGATATGCAACAATGGTGCCTTTGTCTATAAGATTGAAAGTGTTCCTTATATTCAAAACAATATTCTTTTTTGTCAAATATTTTATGCAATCTGGGTGCAAGACTTTTGCCCCTGAAAGACTAAGTTTTAGCATTTCGTCATAAGTCAAAAAATCTATTTTGTGTGCAAGTTTGGAAAAATTTGGGTCAATGTCAAAAACTCCATCAACATCGGTGAAATTTTCATATTTTAGTGCATTTGATAAATATGAAACAATGGCACCTGTTATGTCGCTTCCCCCACGAGAAAATGTCTTTATGTCCCCTTTTTTTGTTCTTCCATAAAATCCTGGCACGACATAGTAGCCGTCTTTTGTAAACAAGTTGTCAAACAAAATTTGACTTTCATTTAGATTGACACGCCCACTATTTGAAATGACTAAAAAGTCGCTTGCGTCAACAAATTTTCTATTGAGATATTTCGACATAATAAGCCCGCAAAGATATTCTCCACGAGATACAACATAATCAAAATTTGGGGTTAACGCCAAATTCTCTTTTATTTTTTCAAACTCACTATCTAAATCTATGTCAATATGCAAATCGTTTGTAATCTCTGTGTATCTATCTTTTATTTTGTCAAAAATTTTTGAAAAGTCTTGTTTTTCCTTTGCAAGATTGAAGCAAGAAATCAACATATCGGTTATTTTTTCGTCCCCATAAAATCTTTTCCCAGGTGCAGAAACCACTATAAATCTTCTCTCTCGCTTGGAAGCAATTTGTTCTACATATCTCATCTCTTTGCTACTAGCAAGTGATGTTCCGCCAAATTTTGATACAAAAGTGTTCATAATTCTCCTTATAAAATCAATTTAAATATATGTTTTTATTGAAAAGTTATATTCCTAAAAAATGGTTATTCGCTTGATAAATCTTGCATAGAATAAAGCCCATTTGTTTTTGTTTGCAAAAACTTCATTGCTTGCAAAGCCCCACGTGCAAAAATTTCACGAGAAAAAGCGGTGTGAGTAATTTTTATTGAATCATATTTCCCAAGAAACAATACTTCGTGTTCTCCAACTATCCCCCCGCCACGAAGTGAATGGATAGACAATTTGTTTGTGTCGTTTAAACTTTTGTGTGTGGATAAGCATTTGTTTGTGTCAACAATTTTTTTTGCAAGCATAACCGCCGTACCACTTGGGGCATCTTTTTTCTTTTTGTGATGAGTTTCTACAATTTCTATGTCATACCCCACAAGTTTTGTTGTCGCAAAACACACAATATCCGACAAAACTTGCATTGCAAAACTCAAATTGCTAGCCATAAAAATGGGAATATATTTGCTGGCAAAAGTTATTTTTTGTTTGTCATTGTCCGTGAAGCCTGTTGTTGCTAAAACAAGCGGAATATGTCTATCAAGGCAAAAATTTAAAACATTGTTTAAGGCATTTTTATGCGAAAAATCTATCACCCCATCACATTGTTTTATTTGAAAAAGATTGTCATAAATTTTGTCTTTTTTATCGTTTGACAAAGACCTTGCATTTGGTTTTTCTTCTATTGACTGACCACCTAATTTATCCACACCGCCAGCAAATTCAAAATCTTTTGTTTTTTGCATTTCATAATAAACTTTTTGTCCCATTTGACCTAAAAAACCATTTATTGCAACTAACATAACCTTTCCCTTTTTGTCTTTTTATGCAAACAA
>CAZLYY010000037.1:1956-6404 GCA_964563895.1 uncultured Christensenella sp.
TTTTTCATATCATCATCAAGCAAGTTTTCGTGTATCTTTTCAAGTGGTAAAAGTGGCAAACGCAAAATATTTTTGCACAAATTTTGTTTGCTACAAACATATTTTATTGGGGTTGGATTGACTTCAACAAACAAATCTTTGTTTATATTTAAAAGTTTGTTGTGAAGATTGAGTGCGGACACAAAGTCTTTTGAAAGACAATGTTGCACAAGCGATTTTATTTCTTTTGGATAGGCATTTGCCGTTACACTTATCACACCCATTGCACCCAACGACATAAAAACATAATTTAAACTATCATCACCAGAATACACCGCCATTTTATTTTCTAAAACCGCACACAAGTCAACCATTTGAGAGATGTTTCCGCTTGCTTCTTTTATTCCCACAATATTTGGTATTTTTGACAACCTTTCCGCCGTTTGTGGCAAAATGTTGACACCTGTTCGCCCCGGGACATTGTAAGCAATGATTGGCAAATTGACCGCCTTTGATATTTCTTCAAAATGTTTTACAAGTCCATTTTGTGTACATTTGTTGTAATAAGGTGTAACAACAAGCAAGCCGTCAACACCCTCGTTTTGTGCTTGCAAGCTCAAAGTTATGGCGGTTTTTGTGGAATTTGCCCCTGTGCCGACTATAAGTTTTGCTTTGCTTTTTATTTTTTCTTTTGCAAAACGAATAATAGACAACCTTTCGTCCATTGACAAAGTTGCAGGTTCGCCCGTTGTCCCCAAAACGACAATGGCGTCTGTTTTTGACAAAAGTTGAAGATTGATAAGTTTTTCTAAAGAAACAAAGTCAATACTTCCATCATTGTCAAAAGGAGTAACGAGAGCCACTGCCGAGCCTTTAAATAAATATTTCATATATTTCCCTTTTTAATTAAAATCAATGTTGATTTTTTTAACTAATAAAAATTTCAATAATTTTTGTAAAAAATTGCTAAAACTTATTTGTTTTCTTTCAATTTTAAAAGTTCTTGCAAAATTTGAACGGCATTTGTGCCGGCACCTTTTCTAATATTGTCCGCAACGACAAAAATATTGAGCCCATTTTTTATGGAATAATCGCGCCTTATTCTACCCACAAAAACTTCATCTTTCCCGACACAATTGATTGGCATTGGATAGATATTTTTTGATATATCGTCAACAACAACCAAGTTTTGAAATTGAGAAAAATCTTTTTTAACTTGTTCTATGTCAAAATCTTTTTTAAGTTCTATATTTATACTTTCGCTATGGCAATCAAAAACAGGTACACGAACGGTGGTTGCAGTAACACGAAGATTTGGGCGGTGCAAAATTTTTTTTGTTTCAAAAATCATTTTTTGTTCTTCCTTGGTGTATCCCGTATCCAAAAAGTCATCAATGTGCGGGAGAATATTGTTGAAAATTGGATAAACAAACTTTTTTGGTGGCAAGCCGTTTATCCCATTTTGCAAATCAAGTGTGCCTTGTTGCCCCGCACCTGACACCGCTTGATAGGTGGAAAAAACGACTCTTTTTAGTCCATATTTATTATCCAAAACTTTTAGGGGTAAAACCGCTTGAATAGTAGAACAATTTGGATTGGATATTATTTTTGAAGAAGACAACAAATCTTCTTTGTTTACTTCTGGCACAACAAGTGGCACCGACTTTTCTTGCCTAAACGAACTTGAATTGTCAACAACAATTGCTCCATAAGAAACAAAAATAGGTGCAAAAGTGCGAGATATTGTGCCACCAGCCGAAAAAAGTGCATAATCTATCTTTTTTGATTTTATATTTTCTTCACATAAATATTCAACAACATAATTTTTGTCGTAAATTTGGACAACTTTCCCTTCACTCTTGTGCGAAGCAAAAAGATAAAAATTGTCCGCGTGAATATTTCTTTCTTGCAAAACTTTTATGATAATTTGCCCCACCTTTCCAGTGGCGCCAACGATTGCGATATTCATTTCAACTCCTTATAAAAAGTCCCACAAAAGATTGTATTCGCTTTTTACAAAAAAGTGTTACACAAACAAATCATTTCAAATAAAATATTCCATTGCAAAATAAAAAAAGAGCAATGCCGAAAGGCACAACTCCTTTTGTTTGAAATGTTTTAATAATTAAACTATGACTTGTTTGACAAACTATTCAAGTAGTTTTCTAAATATAACGAAGTGTTGACAAGCGAAGAAAAAATAAGTTTTTCATCTGGCAAAGTCAAATTTTCTACTTGAAAGGATAAAATAAGCGCATCAAGTTTTTTGTTTTTAGATACAATTTCACCTAAAATACTTGGCTTGTTGTAAGAAAAAATTGCTCTATTAAAGGACGAATTTACCTTTGCTATATCTTCCAACAAAATAGATTTTTTTGGTGAAAAACTTGACATTTCATCAAAGCACACGCAATCAATATTTTTAAGTTTTGCATTGTCCTTTATAATTTCAAATTGTTGTTTAAGGCATTTTAAATCTCTTGAAGAAAGTTCAAAATTGACAAAACCACTATTTGAGTTGACATCAAGCAATTCCGCATTGCAAGTTTGTTCATCGTCCAAAGGTGTTGAATTTTCTTTAAAATCAGATATAAAATCCAATATTTGATTGTTGGACAACACAAGTGTTTGATTGATTTGTCTTGTGCATCGCAACGCAAAAGTTGGATACAATTCCCTTTTTTGCTCATAAAAAGATTTTATCAAATTTTTTATTTCTAACAAAGGCATAAATGTTGTGAAATATACTTCATTTTTATATTCGTTCCCCGAAACAAAACCACTATGAAGTTTGTTTACTTTTGCATCTTTTATTTGCCCCAACAATTCAACCAACAATTTAAGTGCAAGGTTTTTGTCTTGTTTTTCGTTCTCAAAAATACTTAATTTAAAGGTTTTTAATTCAAATGAATTTGTTAAAAAATATTTTTCGTTGGAACATTTTGCAACATATTGGCAAGCAAATGGCGAAAAAAGAGATAAGCCTTCTTGGTTGTCAGCCACAAGTTGAATAACTTTGGAAGAATTGAAATCTTTTGCGTCAAAAATTTTATTTATAGATTTTTTATCAAAAACAAATATCGCTTGAATATTTTTTTGAGTTTTGAGTGCGTGCAAAGCAATTGCCACACCCCCTAAACTTTCGGCACAAAGTGGAACACGACTTGACAAAACATAGTCGCCACTATGCGTCAATTTGCCACCTAAAAAACTAAAATCAAACCATTTTTTTATAGGCTTTTTTGTGCAAAAATCAAGACAAACAAGAAGTGTCGTCTTTTCGTCTTGTCCACCATCTTTTATCACAATATTTGACGCTTGGTCAAGAAAGAAATTAAGCCCATTTTGCTTTGCAAATTTTACCAAAAAATCTTGCATACTTTCATCTTCTTGCCCCATTTGCTTGCTATAAAACAAATCCGAAAAATATTGATATACACTCTTTTCTTCAAGATTATCCATATAAAAATCCCTTTTCCTTAATGTTAAACTAAAATCTTTTTAATATATCACGACAATTATACATCTTTTTACAAATAATCTCAAATAAAAATAGAGATTTGAAAAGACAATCAAAAAAAGAGAAGAATTTACAATTCTCCCCCTTATTTAAGCGATTGGCAATCTACTCTAAAATTACTTGTCTGCTTTTTCTTTGCTCTTTTTTGCAACAACTTCTCTGCCATCATAATAACCACACTCTTTGCATACTGTGTGTGGGCGGATTGAAGCCTTGCAATGTGGGCATGACACAAGTGTTGGAGCGGTTGCTGTCCAGTTTGCTTTTCTACTGTCTCTTCTTGCTTTACTTACTTTTCCCTTTGGTACTGCCATTTTATCTATCTCCTATTTTTTATTTTACTAAACGGATTTTCTTCTTGTCTTTCTAGTTCCTTCTCTATTTCTTCGCAATTGCAAGAATAAAGGTTTTTGTTCTTACCACAAATATAACACAATCCTTTGCAATCTTTTTTGCACAAAAGACGGCTAGAAAGTTGAAGAAGCAAGTTGTCTAAAAGCGGTTCATCAAGATTTACACACCCTTGTAAAATGATGTAATCTTCACTGTTGTGAGAGTCGTAACTTTCCACAAAAGTTTCCTTAATGTCAAACACAAAATTCCTTTCAAACTCAGTGCCACAATTGTCGCACAAACAAGAAAGTTTAACTTTGGCTTGCCCATCAAGATATAGGTGGTCGTTAAGATACTTCATCGTGCCAACAATGTGTACATCACTCAATGGCTTGCAATTTCTATCCATCAAAACATCTTGATTGAGAGGACTTGTCAAATCAAAAGATTGTTCTACCCCTTCGTTTGCCTTCGCTTTAAGAATATTCAACAACATAGCACAAATATAATACAAGGTTTTTGTCTAATTGTCAATGGTTTTTAGTTGAAAATAAAAGATTTATGCCAAAATCTCTATAGTTTTGCTTTTTGGACTAAAACAATTTTATTTAGTTGT
>CAZLYY010000038.1:0-6037 GCA_964563895.1 uncultured Christensenella sp.
AAAGTCAAAATATTCATTGACAAAACAATACTTATTTGATAATATATCTTCGTTGTATGCTGATTAAAGTATGCAATGCAATTTATTTGTTTGGAACGCAAAATAAATTGTTCTTTGCAAGTGGAAATTCTTGCGAAAATTGAGTGATTTTAAATTTGTGATTTTTCTCACACAACTTTAAAAGTTATTCAAAAATATGAAAAATAACAAGTTGCAGTTGTTTTTCAAACAAAATTTTTAGGGAGGAAATTATGCCTACAATCAATCAATTAGTAAGGCACGGTAGAGCCAAACAAACAAAAAAATCTAAAACACCTATTTTGGAACAAAATCCACAAAAAAGAGGCGTTTGTTTGTCTGTTACTACTACTTCGCCAAAAAAGCCTAACTCTGCTTTAAGAAAAATTGCAAGGGTTAAACTTTCGAATGGTCAAGAAGGTACAACTTATATCCCAGGTGAAGGACACAATTTGCAAGAACACAGTGTTGTTCTTATTCGTGGCGGAAAAGTCAAAGACTTGCCTGGTGTTAGATACCATATCATTCGTGGTACTTTGGATGCTGCTGGCGTTGCAAAACGTAAACAAGCAAGGTCAAAATACGGCGCAAAGAAAGCGAAGTAATAAAGAACAATTTATTTTTTAAACAACCTTTTTAGTAAAAAAGGAATTATAATGCGAAAATTTGTTTAGTTTTCGTAAAATCAAACAATATAAAAGGAGAAAAACGATGTCTAGAAGAAATCGTGCAACAAAAAGAGAAGTTTTGCCAGATCCAATGTACAATTCAACTGTTGTTACAAAACTTGTAAACCAAGTTATGCTTGACGGGAAGAAGGGTATCGCTTTTGGTATTGTTTATGGCGCTTTTGACATAATTAAAGAAAGGACAGGCGAAGAACCAATGGAAATTTTCAACAAGGCTATTGAAAATCTTAAACCTGTACTTGAAACAAAAGCAAGACGTGTTGGTGGTGCAACTTATCAAGTCCCAATGGAAATTAGACCTGACAGACGCCAAACTTTGGCTATAAGATGGCTCGTTTCTTTTGCAAGAAAACGTGGTGGCGAAAAGGAAATGGAGAAAAAACTTGCTAGTGAAATCTTAGATGCTTACAACAATGCTGGTGGGGCTATAAAGAAGAAAGAAGAAATGCACAGAATGGCAGAAGCGAACAAAGCATTTGCACACTTTAAGTGGTAAAAAGGAGAAAATATGGCAAGAAAATATCCTATTGAGGTATATAGAAATATCGGTATTATGGCGCACATTGATGCTGGAAAAACCACAACTACCGAAAGAATTTTGTTCTACACAGGTAGAACACACAAAATAGGCGAAGTGCACGAAGGTGCTGCGACTATGGACTGGATGGCACAAGAGCAAGAAAGAGGTATCACAATTACTTCCGCTTGTACAACTGCTATTTGGAAAGATCATTGTATAAATATTATTGACACCCCAGGACACGTGGACTTTACTGTTGAAGTTGAGAGAAGTTTGAAAGTTCTTGACGGAGCAGTTGCTGTGTTCTGTGCTAGAGGCGGTGTTCAACCACAATCTGAAACTGTTTGGCGTCAAGCCAACAAATACAAAGTTCCAAGAATTGCTTATGTCAACAAAATGGATAGAGATGACGCAAATTTCTTGAGAGTTGTTCAAATGATGAAGGATAGGCTTCACGCAAATGCTGTTCCTGTCCAACTTCCAATTGGTCAAGATACAACTTTTAGAGGAATTATTGACCTTGTTGAAATGGATTCCGTTGTTTACAAAGATGACCTTGGAAAAGAAATGGTAGTAGGCCCTATCCCAGAAGAATTTAAGGCAGAAGCACAAAAATATCACGATCAACTTGTTGAAGCAGTTGCAGAACAAGATGATGCTTTGCTTGAAAAATTCTTTGCAGGGGAAGAGATTACTGTTGACGAACTTAAGAAAGGTATAAGAAAAGCAACTATCAATTTGAGCATAACACCTGTTCTTTGCGGAAGTTCCTTTAAGAATAAGGGTGTTCAAAAATTGCTTGATGCAATTGTTGATTATCTTCCAAGCCCTGTTGATATTGAAAACGTTGTTGGGACAAAACTTGATGGCGTTACAGAAGAAGACAGAAAACCAGACGACAAAGCACCATTTGCTGGACTTGCTTTCAAAGTTGCAACTGACCCATTTGTTGGAAAAATTACTTATTTCAGAATTTATTCTGGTACACTCAAGGCAGGTTCTTATGTCTTGAATCCAACAAAAGATAACAAAGAAAGAATTGGTAGACTTTTGAGAATGCACGCAAATCATAGGGAAGACCTTGAAGAAGCATATGCAGGCGACATTGTTGCTATTGTTGGTTTGAAGGATACTACAACAGGAAATACATTGTGTGATCCTGATCACCCAATTGTTCTTGAAAGTATGGAATTCCCAGAACCTGTTATCAACATTGCTATCGAACCTACAACAAAGCAAGCACAAGAAAAAATGGTTAATGCTCTTATCAAACTTGCTGAAGAAGACCCAACTTTCAAAACTTGGACAGACCAAGAAAGCGGACAAACAATTATCGCTGGTATGGGCGAACTTCACCTTGATATTATCGTTGATAGGTTGAGAAGAGAGTTCAAAGTTGACGTCAATGTAGGTAGACCACAAGTTAGTTACAGAGAAACAATTAGAAAAGCGGTTAAAGCAGAAGGAAAGTACATTAGACAAACTGGTGGACACGGACAATATGGCCACGCTGTTATTGAACTTGAACCACTTGAACCAGGAAAAGGTTATGAGTTTGTTGATAAAATTGTTGGTGGTATTGTTCCAAAAGAATATATTCCAGCAATTAATGCAGGTATCCAAGAAGCAATGAAAAATGGTGTTTTGGCAGGGTACGAAACAGTGGATTTGAGGGCTACATTGGTATTTGGTTCTTACCACGATGTTGACTCTTCAGAAATGGCATTTAAGATTGCTGGTTCTATGGCTTTCAAAGAAGGTGCAAAAAAGGCAGACCCTGTTCTTCTTGAACCTATTATGAAAGTTCAAGTTGAGATGCCAGACGACTACTTGGGCACAGTTATGGGCAACCTTACAAGTAGACGTGGTGTTCTTCAAGGAACAGAAACAAAGAGTGGCTCTGTTATTATCAATGCAGAAGTCCCACTATCCGAAATGTTCGGTTATGCAACTGCTCTTAGAAGTTCAACTCAAGGTAGAGGCAACTTTAATATGGAATTCTCTCATTATGCAGAAGTTCCAAAGAGTATCGCTGAAAAAGTTATTGGCGAAAGAAAGAAAGACTAGTTGGGGGAAGGGCGAAGCCCACTTGGAGATTTTGAGAAATCTCCAAGCACGAGCCTTTCGGCTCGTGTTTTGCAAGCGAACTCTTGCAAAACGGGGCTTCGCCCACCTAGCAACATTATATAGACAAAATATTTTGTCGAAAAGTTATTAAAAAAAGGTCAAAATTTATTTGACACTTATTTAAAAAAAAGTATAATTATGCTTGATATTAATTGAAATAATTAAATCATAAATTTAGGAGGAAAGATTTTTTATGGCAAAAGCAAAATTTGACAGAAGTAAACCACACGTCAACATTGGTACAATCGGACACGTTGACCATGGTAAGACAACCTTGACAGCAGCTATCACAATGTGGTGCGCAGCAAAGGGTTGGGCTGAAAAAATGAAATATGAGGATATCGATAAGGCTCCAGAAGAAAGAGCTAGAGGTATCACAATCAACACATCACACGTTGAATATCAAACAGCAAATAGGCACTATGCTCACGTAGACTGCCCAGGACACGCAGACTATGTTAAGAACATGATTACAGGTGCTGCACAAATGGACGGAGCTATCCTTGTTGTTGCTGCAACAGATGGCCCAATGCCTCAAACAAGAGAGCATATTCTTCTTGCTCGTCAAGTTGGTGTTCCTTACATCGTAGTATTTATGAACAAGGTTGACCAAGTTGATGATCCAGAACTTCTTGAACTTGTTGAAATGGATATTAGAGACCTTCTTACAGAATATGGTTTCCCAGGGGATACAACTCCAATCATCAAAGGTTCAGCTTTGAAAGCTCTTGAAGCAGCTCAATCAGGACATCCAGAAGATCCAGCATGCAAATGCATTGAAGAACTTCTTGATGCTGTTGATACATTCATTCCAGAGCCAAAGAGAGCTACAGACCAACCATTCCTTATGCCTGTTGAAGACGTCTTTACAATTACAGGACGTGGAACAGTTGCTACAGGTAGAGTTGAGAGAGGTGTTTGCAAAGTTGGCGACACAGTTTCTATCGTTGGTATGGGTTCAAACAAGCAAAGTGTTATCACAGGTGTTGAAATGTTCAGAAAACTTCTTGATGAAGCACAAGCTGGCGACAACATTGGTGTTCTTCTTCGTGGTATCAATAGAACAGATATTGAAAGAGGACAAGTTCTTTGCAAACCAAATTCAATTCACCCACACACAAAATTTACAGCACAAGTTTATGTTTTGAAGAAAGAAGAAGGCGGAAGACATACTCCATTCTTCAATGGATATCGTCCACAATTCTATTTCAGAACAACAGACGTTACAGGTTCAATCGAACTTGAAAAGGGTGTTGAAATGGTTATGCCTGGCGACAATGTCAAGATGACTATCACACTTATCACACCAATTGCTATTGAGCAAGGACTTAGATTTGCTATCCGTGAAGGTGGCAGAACAGTTGGTTCTGGTGTTGTTTCTGAAATTCTTGAATAATTTTAGATAAAACCTAACAATTTAAAATAGACTTTCCTTTTGGAGAGTCTATTTTTTATGTAAAAACAATTTTTTATTTTCAAAATAAAAATTGGTAAATTATTTGTAAATTTATAAAATTATAGTGTATAATTATATTTGTAAAAGGGGGCAAGGCAAAAGGCTTTGCTTTATGTGGGAAATGAAAAAAGAAGATAAAATTAAACTTGCTGAAAATGCTATTTTGCAAATTGAAAAACAATTTGGTAAAGGCTCAATTATGAAATTGGGAGATAGAAGCCACGAAAAAATTGATGTAATCCCAACGGGGTGCATTGTGCTTGATTACGCTTTGGGCATAGGTGGTGTTCCTAGAGGAAGAATTGTGGAAATTTATGGGCCTGAATCAAGTGGTAAAACAACTGTTTCGTTGCATATTATTGCAGAAGCACAAAAATTGGGCGGAATGGCGGCCTTTATTGATGCTGAACACGCACTTGACCCTGTTTATGCTGGGAAACTTGGTGTAAACCTTGATGAACTTTATGTTTCGCAACCTGACAATGGCGAACAAGCACTTGATATTTGCGACAAACTTGTCCAAAGTGGTGGTTTTGATATTGTTGTTATTGACTCTGTGGCTGCTCTTGCTCCTAAGGCGGAAATTGAAGGGGAAATGGGCGACAATTTTATTGGGCTTCAAGCAAGACTTATGAGTCAAGCAATGAGAAAATTGACAGGAATTATCAACAAATCTAATACTTGTGTAATTTTTATCAACCAACTTAGAGAAAAGGTTGGCGTTATGTTCGGTTCTCCAGAAACAACTGCTGGTGGAAAGGCACTCAAATTTTATTCAAGTGTAAGGCTTGATGTTAGACGTGTAGATTCAATAAAAGATGGTAGCGATATTATAGGAAATAGGACAAGAGTTAAGGTCGTTAAAAACAAACTTGCTCCACCATTTAAGACTGCCGAATTTGATATTGTTTATGGAAAAGGCATATCCAATGTTGGTTGTGTAATTGACCTTGCTGTAGCAAACAATATTATTGACAAATCAGGGGCTTGGTTCTCATATAACGATGAAAAAATAGGGCAAGGGAAGGAAAATGCAAAAATCTTCCTTACTAACCACCCTGAAGTTATGGCAGAAATTGAAGCAAAAGTTAGAAATATTCTTGATAATCAAGAAGACTAACAAAAGATTTATATATTTTGTTATTGAAAATTGTTTGTACTTTATGGCAAACAATTTTTGTGTAGAATTGTAAAAAATTGTAATTAAAAATTTTAATTTTTTGCAAA
>CAZLYY010000039.1:0-5917 GCA_964563895.1 uncultured Christensenella sp.
ATAATAAGTTTTAAAAGGGTGTTTGCAACTATTTTTTTAACTCTAATATTGCTTTTTTCTTGTCTTTTACATTATAAAGATATCCGCCAACAACAATTGAAGAAACGCCAAGTTTTTTGAGTTGTGGGACAATTTGTGGGGTTACTCCGCCATCAACTTCTATTGTTGTTTTTAGGTTGTTCTTGTCAATATATTCCTTGATTTGGGCAATTTTGTTAAGGGCTTTTACATTGAATTCTTGCCCGCTTTTGCCTATTTGGACACTCATAACAAGCACTCTATCACAATACTTTAATAGTGGGAAAAACTCGTTTAGTGGAGTGTAAATTTTTATCGCAAGTGAAGATTTTATCCCATGTTTTTGAATGTCTTTTAAAATAGATACAAGAGTCAAGTCGTTTGAAATCCCCTCATAATGCAAAGAAATGCAATCAACACCTTTTTGAAAATAATTTTTATATTCCACTTGTGGATTGAAAACCATCAAATGCACATCAATTGGAAGGGACGAAACTTTTTTAATCTCTTGCAAAAAAGTGGAATTGAAAGTCTTGTTTTCAACCATAATTCCGTCCATAACATCGGCGTGAATATAATCAACGTCAAGAGTGTTAAAACTTGCTATATAGTTTAGTAATTCTTCTTTTTTTGGTGGATTTGTTGAAACAGAAATCTTCATAAATTTTTCCTCTTATATAGCACATAATACAACATTTTATCAAAAAACTCAAATTATTAAACTATGTTTTTTAAACTAAACAAAATATTGTTTTTAAAATTAATTATCCTTTTTTATATATTTTCTTCTTAGTTGTCCACAAGCACCATCTATGTCTTTCCCCAAACTGCGTCTAGTTGTTACATTGATTTTGTAATCTTTTAGGACACGTGCAAAGTTGTCTATCGTTTCTTGCGAACAAGATTTAAAATCGTTTTCTTTAACTTCGTTTAGGTTGATAAGATTGACCATATAGTTGTGTCCGGCAAGTTTCTTTGCAAGTTCCAAAGCATTTTCTCTTGAAGAATTGACATTTCTTATCATAATATATTCAAACAAAATACGTCTATTGGTCTTTTTAGCATAATAAGCACAAGCGGATAAAAGTTCTTCCATAGTGCAAGAACGTGATACAGGCATAATGCGGTGCCTTATATCGTCATTGGGTGCATGAAGAGATATGCACAAATTGATTTGTTTGCCAAGGTCCGCCAATTTATAAATATTTTTTACAAGTCCACAAGTTGACAAGGATATATTTCTATCCCCAAAATTTAGTCCGTGCTTGTCCCCCGCTATATCTAAAAATTTTGCCACATTGTCAAAATTGTCTAATGGTTCGCCACTTCCCATCAATACAATGTTGCTTATCTTTCGGTTTTTCAAATCTCCGCCAAGCAAATTGTTGACTTTGATTATCTGCCCCATAATTTCGCCAGCGGTCAAATTTCTTACAAGTCCGTCCAAGCCACTTGCACAAAACTTGCACCCCATACGGCAACCAACTTGAGTGGATACACAAATTGTATAACCAAATTTGTACCCCATAAGAACACCTTCTATAACATTGCCGTCAACAAGTTTGTACAAATATTTTCTTGTCCCATCACTTGACACTTGTTCCTTTACAATTTCAAGACATTCATCATCATATTTTTCAAGAAGTTTTTCCACCAAATCCTTTGGCAAATTTGTTATATCTTTTAATTTCTTCCCCATATGCAAATTTGAAAAAATTTGTTCCGCACGATACTTTTTTTCGTTTAGCGAAAGCATAAGGTCTTCTAATTCTTTAAATGTAAAACTAAGTAAATTTTCTTTCATATTGCACCTTTTGTAAATAATTTTGAAAACAAACTATCCTCAATGATTTAAAAATTAAACAAGTTTGGACAAGTTTGTTTTGACGTCTATCTTTTTGCCATTGAGATAGGACTTCGCTTCCATCTTTTTGCCATTTGGGGCTTGAATAATATCTAGGCTCACCAACCCATCATAACACCTAACAATCAAGCCTTTTTTCCCACTTGCAAAAACAACTTCTCCGTGCTTATAATCGTCTAAATTGACATTTTGAAAATTGTTAAATGGTGTTGCAGAATATACTATGAGTGGTTCGCCATTCAAATTTACTCTTGCCAAAGGCCAAGGATTGACACCCCTAACAAAATCGTGAATTTGCCCAGCCGTTTTGTCAAAATCAATGTAGGACATTTCCTTGTTAAGTTTTGGGAAATAGGTCATTTCGTCTTCGTTTTGTTTGACGAATTTTGCTTTCCCTTTTTCAAGCAAATCAAGTCCTTCCACAATGCACTCGCCACCTAAATGAGCAAGTTTGAGTGTAAGGTCGCTAGCATTGTCAAGATAGTCAATAGGCAAACTTTTTTGCAAAATGATATCCCCGCTATCCATTGCAAGAGCCGTTTGCATAATGGTTATCCCTGTTTCCTTTTCGCCATTTATAATGCAATAATTGATTGGAGCACTTCCACGGTATTTTGGGAGAAGTGATGCGTGAACATTGATGACACCATATGGAGCAAGATTTAAAATATTTTCTTTCAACATTTGCCCAAAAGACGCGGTAACAAGCACGTCAGGGGCAAATTTTTTTATGTCTTCTTCCCCTTCCTTGCTTACTCTCTTGTATTGCAAAATAGGTAAATTGTGGGATAAAGCATATTTTTTTATCTCACTCAATTCTATATGTTTTCCCCTACCGCTTTCCTTGTCAATGCTAGACACCACGCAAACAACTTGGTGATGAGATTGCATAAGTCTATCCAATACTATGGTTGAAAATTGCGAACAACCTAAAAATGCTACTCTCATTTTTGTCTCCTTATTACCTGTATTTTAAATCAATATAGCACTAAACAAACAAATTTTACAAAAACTATCAAATTGTTTTATTTTGCTAAAATCTTTGTTTATTTTTTGAAAGGTTTATCCTTTAAATAGTCAATAAAAAGTATGCCGTTTAGGTGGTCAAACTCATGACAAAAGGCACGTGCCATATAGTCGGTGGCGGTTATTGTCATAGGGTTGCCAAATCTATCTTCAAACTCAATTGTAACCACATTTGGTCTTTCAATTTTTTCATAAACATTTGGAATACTTAAACAACCTTCTTGGGCAACCTTTTTCCCAGAAGTTTTGACAATTTTTGGATTGATGACTTCAAAATAATCGTTGTTAAGACTAATAATAAAAGCCCTTTTTAACACTCCAACTTGTGGGCAAGCAAGCCCAACACCATTGGACTTTTCAAGGGTTTCTTTCATATCATCAAGCAATTCCCATAAATCATCGTCATAAACTTTGATAGGTTTTGATATTTTTCTTAAAATTTCATTTTCTTGTGTAATAATTTTTCTTATAGCCATTTTTTCTCCTTATTTCCTAAATATTACTTAATTAGTTTATCACAATTTTATATCAATTCAAACAAAAAAATTAACTTAAATTTTGTGGGTCGTTTTCAATAAAAATTGAAACTTGTGGTGCTTTTATATCTCTACAAATTTCGTGTATTTTTGGCAAAATGTTTTGTTCGTTTTTCTTTTGCAATCGCATAAGAATTTGAAAACGGAAATTGCCTTGAAGTCTTTTCTTTGGGCATTTCATTGGGGCAAGATAAACAAAATCGCTTGGATAGGTGTCTTTTAGCACCTTGAATTGCTCAAATATTTTTTGCAAGGTGTCTTGTGTCTTTTGCTCGTTTGCACCAACAACAAGCACCCTTATCATATCCACAAAAGGTGGGAAATGGGACACTTCACGCAGTTTGATTTCTCTTTTGAAAAAGGCATTGTAATCATAGTTGCAAGCACACCTATATGCAAAATGTTTTGGATAATAAGTTTGCAAAACAACTTTGCCTTCCTTGTCGCTCCTGCCAGCACGACCTGCAACTTGGGTTATGAGTTGAAATGTCCTTTCAACCGCACGATAATCACTAAAATGCAAGGATATATCCGCATCAACAATTCCAACCAAAGTAACATTGTTAAAGTCGTGCCCCTTGGCTATCATTTGTGTCCCAACCAAAATAGCGGGCGAAGTGTTGTTGAATTTGGTTAAAATGTCAACATAGGCACTTTTGTCTTTTGTTGTATCGTTGTCCAACCTAAAAATTGGGACATTGTACATTTTTTTGAGTTCTTCAACAATTCTTTCCGTCCCAACGGCGCCATATCTCAAAGACGGACTGCCACATTTTGGACATTTAAAAGGCACTTTGTATCTTTTTTGACAATAGTGGCATTTGAGCATATTGTCTTCTTTGTGATAAACAAGACTTACATCGCAATCTTCACATTTTGGGACATAGCCACATTCCCTACACATCAAAAAGGAAGAAAAGCCACGACGATTGATAAATATCATTGCTTGTTTTTTATCCGCAATACATTGTTCCAATTCGGCAAGCAATCTATACGAAAAAATATTTGTGTTTCCTTTTGCCACTTCGCCTAACATATCAACGACTTCAATGTTGGGAAGTTCTCTTTGATTGGCACGATTGGGCAAACTTATCAAGGTGTATTCGCCTGTTTTGACACGATAAAAACTTTCTATACTTGGGGTTGCACTCCCTAAAATCAAAGGACAATTGTTGAGATATGCAAGATATCTTGCGACTTCGTGTGTGTGAAAACGTGGGTTGCTTTCCGCATAATAACTGCCGTCATGCTCTTCATCAATGACAATAACACCCAAATTTTCTATTGGGGCAAAAATGCACGACCTTGCGCCAATGGCAATTTTTGCTTCGCCATTTTTCAACCTATTCCACTCGTCAAACCTTTCCCCCGGTTTAAGTGAACTATGCAAAATTGCAACCGTATCACCAAAGGCATTTTTAAATCTTGCGGACATTTGCGGTGTAAGGGAAATTTCTGGCACAAGCATAATAGCACCCTTGCCTTGTTTTAGGGCATTTTTGATGACATTGATATATACTTCGGTTTTTCCGCTTCCTGTTACACCATGCAAAAGAAAAGTGTTGTATTTGTACTTGCAAATTGTGTCCACTGCCTTTTGTTGTTCCGCATTTAAAACAATGTCCTTTTTTGCTACTTCAAAGGAATTGGTTGGCTTTCTATAAGTCTTTTCTTGTCTTAAAACCAAAGCGCCCTTGTCAAGCAAAGTTTTGTAGGCACTTTGAGAAAACTTGTAAAACAAAATATCTCGCCTAATTTCGCCAACTTCTTTGAGTAGTGTCAAAATTTCAAGTTGTTTTATTGAAGTGGGCTTGACGGTTACATTGGGGTTGAGTTGCACAAAAGTTGTGTCCTTTTGCTTGCCATTTAGGACATAAGGCGGAACACAAAGTTTGATAATGTCTATTGCACGCAAAAAAAATTTTTGTTGCATAAAAAAACACAACCGCAAGTTGTTTTCTGTCAACAAGGGTTGTGAATCTAATTTTGAAATAATATCCTTCAATTTGCTTTTGTCATAGTCGCTATTACTTGCAAAGTCAACCACATACCCTTCAATGTTTTTTTTGCCAAAAGGAACAAGCACTCTGTCGCCCTTTGTTACCGTCATATCTTTTGGGATATTGTAGTCAAAAATTTTGTCCACAGCGGAACTTGTTATATCAACTATAACTTTAGCAATCATGGGCAATTATTCCCCCAAATCTTCTGGTTTCTTTATTTCAAGTTTGCCCGCATACAATTCACGCGCAGCGATAGAAATAGCCTTTTCTTGAGATGCTTCAATATATTCTGGCATATCTTTTTCAAGCATTTTTGCTCTTTTTGCAACAATGTTTGACAAAATATATTCGTTGCCAGCAATTTTTTTGAGTTCTTCAATAGGTGGATCAATCATCATAATATCTTTTTACTCCATTTTTTAAAAACAACATATTGTAACATAGTAGTTTTGAATTGTCAAATTTTTAGT
>CAZLYY010000040.1:0-2981 GCA_964563895.1 uncultured Christensenella sp.
ATTTAAATTTTAAACCTTTTAAATCTAATTCAATTATATAAATAAACAAAATTGCTTGTCAAATCTTTTATAAATATTGAATTTTTTGTAAAGTTTTATTTGTTGCACAATTTTAAATATAATGTTTTTATCTTTCAAAACATATATAATTTGACTTAATATTCCAACTTTGTTACAATAAAAATATGAAGAAAAATTACAAGGTATGTCCTAGATGTAAAACAAAGGAACGTTTGCAAAATCCTAAATGTAGAAATTGTGGCCTTATTTTTGATAGACTAAAAAATGTTACAAATAGGGCGGGAATAAAGGCTTTAAAAAACAAGGAATACAACAAGGTTTTGTATATGACAACTTTGCCAAAAGATGTCAGTTGGCTAAAACTTTTCTTAACGTGTCTTTTCTTTGGGTGGTTAGGCGTCCATTTTTACAAAGTAGGGCGACAAAAATGGTTCTTTTTTGATATAATTGCATTCTTTTTTGCAATTGTTTATGCCACGGTTTTAACATTTTTTAATGTGACAATGGCAGATTTAAGCGCCAATTATCTTGGTTTTTTCTTGCAACTCTTGTCTTTCCCATTTGCTTTTTCTATAATTATTTGGGTGGGTTCTCTTATCCAAATTTTGACCAAGACTTTCAAAGTCCCTGTAGCCATAGATGAAGAATATTTTGTAGAAGAAAATATTGTGGACGAAAAGGTCGCAGAAGACATTTTAAAACAAGTTGAAACAAATAGAAAAGAAGAATTGGAAAAGAAACAAGAAGACAAAAAGAACAAAGGAAAACGCAAATTTTTTTGTCCAAATTGCGGGCAATATGTAAAAGTAAAAAAAGGAGAAAGTGTTTGTCCAAATTGTGATGAACCTTTAAAGTAGTATGGAAACTGTAGTTATAGGTATGAGTGGTGGTGTGGATAGTGCTGTGAGTGCTTTGCTTTTGAAAGAGCAAGGATACAATGTTATTGGACTTTTTATGAACAATTGGGAAGAAAAGGACGATACAGGCGTTTGCACTGCGACAGAAGATTATGAAGATGTAAAACGTGTATGCCAAACAATTGGTATCCCATATTATTCTGTAAATTTTGCAAAAGAATATTGGGATAGAGTTTTTTCCACTTTTCTTAGCGAGTATGAAAAGGGTAGAACTCCAAATCCTGATGTTTTGTGCAATAGGGAGATAAAATTTGGACCTTTTTTGGATTATGCCAAAAAATTGGGTGCTGATTATATTGCGACAGGGCATTATTGCAAGGTTGAAGAGAAAAATGGGCTGTTTTATCTAAAAAAAGCAAAAGATAAAAGCAAAGACCAAAGTTATTTTTTAAATCAACTTTCTCAAAAACAATTGTCTAGTGTGATTTTCCCACTTGCTGATATAGAAAAGACCGAAGTCCGCAAAATTGCTTTAAAACACAATCTTTCAAACGCAAAGAAAAAGGATAGCACAGGGGTTTGTTTTATAGGGGAACGCAATTTTAAAAAATTTTTGCAAACATATATTCCTGCAAAAAGTGGGGATATTGTGGATATACAAGGGAATGTTGTCGGAAAACACGATGGGGTTTTGTACTACACTTTGGGACAACGAAAAGGTTTAAATATTGGTGGAAAAAGTGGTGGGAATGGCGAAAGATGGTTCGTTTTGGAGAAAGATGTAAAAAACAATCGTCTTGTTGTCTCTCAAGGAGAAGATGACCTTTTGTTTAGCAAGGGGCTTATTGCAAAAGATTTCAATTGGATTCCACAAAAACCACAAGAAAAAGTTTTTGACTGTTTTGCAAAATTTCGTTATAGGCAACCAGACCAAAAAGTAAGGGTAAACGTTGAAAACGACAAAATTACAATTGATTTTTATGAAAAACAAAGGGCAGTTACTCCTGGACAATATGTTGTTTTGTATGACGAAGATGAAAATTGTCTTGGTGGCGGAGTGATTGATGAAATAATTAGATAATTTTATAGCAAATTTTAGGTTATGTTGTTTTGCATAACCTTTTTTATAAAAATTTATTTTAGTTAAAAATATATGTTTTAAATTTTGACACTAAAAAGATTACAAAATTAGGATAAATAACATATTATGTTTTATGTTATCAATTATTTTTTTTGCTTTTTCGTTGAGTTTGGACGCACTTGGTTATGCACTTGGTTTTGGTAGTAGAAATGTAAAATTAAGGTTTGTTGATTTTCTTATTTTAAACATTTTAAATGTTTTAATTTTGAGTTTTCTTTTCGAAGTTTATTCATTGATACAATTTTCATCTTTTGTTGGATTTTTAAAGTCGTTTGGCGATTACCTTTTTCTATTTTTTGGACTATATTATATCTTTTTAGCGTTCAAGGAGCAATTTTTTTCAAAAGAGAAGAAAATCTTTTTCAAAAGAAGTCAATCTTCTTATTTGACAATAGTTGACTTATTCCTTTTATTGTCAATTTTTTTTATTGAAAATATTTTTGCTGTGATAATATTTTGTGCGTCTTTTAGTGGAAAAATCTATTTTATATCATTGATATTTTTGTTCCATATGTTTTTCTTTTTGATAGGTTTTTGTGTGGGGAATAAAGTCGTAAGAAATTTAAACTTGGATAGTTCTTTTTTATCGGGCACAATTTTTGTTGTGCTTGCTTTGATAAACTTAAAATAGCACTCCAAATTTATGCGAATTAGTTGCAATAATTGCAACTTTATATTAATATATAAAATATGAAAGATTACGATGAGAACGAAAAATTAAAGGAAATTATTGCCAAAAATTTGCTAAAATATCGCAAAAAAGCAGGCATAACTCAAGTTGAATTGGCTGAAAAACTTATGTATTCGGACAAAAATATTTCCAGATGGGAAAGGGGTGAATCCGTCCCTGAAGTAACAACTTTGAAAAACCTTGCCGATATTTATGGCGTAACAGTCAACGATTTTTTGCAAGAAGAAGAAAATTTGCCAAAAACTATTGAAAAAAAAGAGATTAATAAAAA
>CAZLYY010000040.1:3081-5506 GCA_964563895.1 uncultured Christensenella sp.
GCAGTGCCTGTTCAAGTTTTGGATATCTTGTGGTTTATCTTCAAAAAAATGAGCAAGGAAGAAAGAAAATCATTTTTTGGAAAATTTAAAACATCTCACAAGGACAAAAAAGAAGACAAGATTGACGAAAACGTAAAAAGTGAAAATTGATAAAATGAATAGTATTTTTTTGCAACAAAAAGGAAAATTGGTTGAGCAAAGGTCAAAATTTTATTCGTTTGTTTTTCCTTGTGATAATTTAAACGAACAAGCAAATCTTATAAAAAAAATGCACAGTGAATATCCGTCTGCCACACATATTTGTTATGCAAGTGCAATAGATTGTGGGGAAATAAAGTATTTTTCTAGTGATGATGGCGAGCCTTGTGGGACGGCAGGTGTTCCTATTTTGAATGCATTAAAGGAAAAACAACTTGTCAACAATATTGTTTTTGTTGTTAGGTATTTTGGCGGGATAAAACTTGGTACAAGTGGGTTAAACAAGGCTTATAAGGAATCCGCTGAGTTGTGCTTGTATGATTGCATTCCTGTTGTCAAAAAGAAGCATTTTTCTATGGTTTGTTCCTATGACAATTTTGACAAAATCAAGAAGATTGCTCTCAAAAATGGCGATGTGATAGAAGATGAAACATTTGACAAAGACGTAAAATTTTCTATTTATGTTTGCGAAGATGAAAAAAAATTGTATTCGCTTGCAAACGAGATAGAAGATATGAATGAGTATAAATATGTAGGTAAAAAATGAAAATAACCAATATAGAAATACAAAAAAAGAATAAAAATAGGGTAAATTTGTACATTGATGACAAATTTGAGTGTGGATTGTCCCTTGAAACAATTATGAAAAATCACTTAAAAGTTGGGCAAGAATTAGGTGAAAAAGAGTTAAATTTTTATAAAAATGATAGCGAAAAGGAAGTTGCACTCAACAAAGCCTTGGGATATATTGCAAAATATCAAAAAAGCGAAAGAGAACTCAAAAAGTACCTAAAAGACAAAGAATTTGAGCAAGATGTTGTTGAATATGTTGCGGAAAAGTTGAAAAATTATGGCTTTGTAGACGACAAGGTTTTTGCCACAAATTTTGTAAAATCTAAAATGAACAATCAAGGCAAAAGAAAAATTGCTTCCATTCTAAAACAAAAAGGTGTCAACGAAACTTTGGTGGACGAAGTTTTGGACGAATATGCTTGCGATAGCGAAAAAATTGATGCTGTTGCAAAAAAATATTTAAAAAACAAGCCCCTTGATATCAAAACAAAACAAAGGGCATATAGATATTTGTCTTCTCGCGGGTATGAAAGTGGGGACATTATGCCTTGTTTAAATAAAATTTTTAAGGGAGAAGAAGATGCAAGTTGGGATTGATATTGAAAAAATAGAACGTTTTAAAATGATGTTGGCGGAAAAAAGTCAAAAGAAAATTTTTACACAAAAAGAAATGGAATATTTTGATAAATTCGTCTACAAACTTGACCATATGGCAGGTTGTTTTTGTGCAAAGGAAGCCGTTTCAAAAGCCTTGAAAGTTGGACTATATGGCAAAATAACCCCAATTGATATAGAAATTTTGCACAAAGACAATGGTGCTCCTTATGTCAACACTCAAAACAAAAAATTGCAAGAACTTTTGTGCGGTAGGGCAATTGATATAAGCATTTCTCACACAAACGACCTAGCCACCGCTATTTGTGTGATTGGTTGATATGTCTTAAATTTAAAATGTAAAGTGGTGACTTTGTACGTGGGGATAGTATAAATTTTAACTTTTTCAAAATTTTTTTATAATTTGCGTCTTAGAAGTCAAAAGTAGTATATTTAATTCAATATAATTGAGATGTTTATTATATATAATTTTATTATTTAGACATTTTTAAAAATTTAAAGATATATGGCGACCAAGACTAGTCGCTCCCGCACCTTTGACGCGGGGCTTCTAGTTTTGACCGCCTTTTTAATATGCCTTTTCAAATGGCATATTTTATTTTTATTTACGCAAAATAATTTTGATAAGAGTGTTTAAAAGAAATAGAAAAGGGGAAAATTTGTATATGAAAGAGTATGAAAGTGATTTTAACACATTGCAACCAACTCAACATACTATGCTAAAGAAAAGGCCTTGTTTGGAAAGAATGAAAAATGCGTTATGCGACCAAGGTGATTGGAATGCAATAGGACAAATAAAATTTGAGTATAAAGAGTTTTTTAAAAATTTTTAGATAGTAAAAATTTAAAAACCATTTGCAAGGGGTTGTATGGTAAAAAGGGGAGAGTTGTATTATGCGGATTTGAGTCCTGTTGTGGGGAGCGAGCAAGGTGGAATTCGTCCTGTGCTTATTGTCCAAAACGACATTGGCAACAAATATTCTCCAACTGTCATTGTTTCTGCAATAACAAGCAAACTAAACAAGGCAAAACTTCCCAC
>CAZLYY010000041.1:0-5385 GCA_964563895.1 uncultured Christensenella sp.
GTGACGAGCCATCGCATCATTAGACCTACCGCATGAGGTAGGTTTTTTGTTGTCTGTTTGTTTAATATATAACAATTCTAACTGCAAAATGTTAAAATCTTGTAGATTATTCTTGAAACAAAAAAACTTCGCTTTGTTAGGTGTGTCCTATAATGCGAAGTTTTTTATAGTATAAAATGTTAGATAGTTCATAATTTCAAATTTTATTTATTTTCAAAATCATTGTTTTTATGTTTTTAAACAGATATTTTTAACTACTAATTTTTTTTGGGTGTTATAAAAAATTAAAATTCACGGTTGTCTGTTTCAAAAGTGTTTTCAAGTTGTGCATCTTGTTTGAAGCGATAACCCTTTTGTGTGTAAATGAAGCCTTTTGTCCATTCTTCATTGAGATTTGAATAGTATTTATTTGTTCTTGAGTTTCTTGTTTTGCCATAAAGTGTGTAAGCCCCGCTATCACAAGTTTGCAATACTCTTGACATAAGGGATAATCCGTCAACATTTTCTTGTTTGTCATTAAAATCATATTTTTCAAGCAAATTTTTTGAAAAATTGTCTAATGTATCAAGAGCAGATTTGTTTTTTAAGACATAATATGATGTGGTTATTACTTGTGCTTTTTGAGTTATGTCGGTTATAAAGTTTGCCAATTTTTTGGCATTCTTGTCTTCAATTTTTAGATTTTTTAAAAATCTTAATGTATTTACATTGTACAAAGCATACTTTTGTTCTGGTGGAAGAAAATTTTGAAAAGATTCTTGTGCCTTGTGTTCAACTTTTCCAATATCATGACATAAGATAATTAGATTCATTATTGCTTGAGTGGTTTCATCACATTCCACTTTATCAACAAAGTTTTCTTTGAAAAAAAGCATAACAGATTCGGTGTGCTCTTCAAGAGAAAAGCCTTCCCAAAGTCCTATTTGACTATCGAAACACCTTTGTAGATGCGGATCCATTTGGGATAAAGCATTGTTCATAACTTTTTGAGGAAGACCTGTAAGTTTTTTTAAAGTTTCTTTATTCCCAATCAAATTTGATATTTCGTGTGTTAGATTTGAGCAGATTGACAAATCGTTTATAGATTCTTTTTCTTTATCCATTTGATACTCCTTGTATGTGTAAAAACTCAAAGTGTTATTTTTCAATAATTTTTATTTTGCTAGCAATTACATAATAAGATTTATAAGTATGTTTATGCCATAAATTTACAAATAATTATAAATTTAAAGGTCGCAAAAAATTGGTTTAATAAATTTACCGATTACACTTACAATAATATAATATATCATTTTGTATTAAATGTCCATATTTTTTTTTGAGCAAATGCTTGAATGTAAGTTTTTATGTTATATTTTTGGTTCTATGCACAAAAAGTTGGTATTGACAAAGTAGGGGTTTGAGTGTAATATAAAAATGAAGTTAAAACAATTTGCATAAGTAGAGGGCTCCTAGGTAGGTTAAAACTTACTAAATTCACAAATTTATTTTCTGGGGGGAGATAAAATGAGTAAAAAAGAAAATTTGCTTAATTGGCTTTTAAAGCATGAAGGAAGTATGAAGGATAGGGAATTTTCTAGGTGGGCTATGGATTTGTATTGGAATAGGGTGGAAGAAAATGAAGATTTGAGTGCCTTTACAGTTCTAAATACAAAAAAGATTTATAGAAATCAAGTAACACCTTTTGATGCAAGACTTGTTAAGGTGTATTCAAGAGAAGAAAATCAAGAAAAAATTGAGAGAATTTTAAACCAAGCATATAAAAGAGAATTTGGGATAAACGCACAAAATGAGTATGGAATTGACGATGAAGTGTGTTTTGACAATATGATTTCAACAACACCTACAACTTATCACCTAGAAAAAAAGTTTTTCCCACATGATGATGATTTTTTGGATAGTATAAAATGTGCACCAAAAATACCTGTAGAAAGGTGGCATTTGATTGATGATACACTCAACTATAAATTGTATTCTCAAAGAATGTTGTTTAAACTAAATGATGAAGTAATGTGTGGCGAAATTTTGAAAAAACAAGCAAAGGAATTTAAAGGCAATCCTGCTAGTAGTTCAATGATGTTTGTTGCAAATTACAAAGGGCTTGAAGATTTTAAGTTTATTGTTGATAGATGGGATTATAGACCTGGTGGACAACATATCAACTTTTTTGATTCGCATGGCAAATATAATAAAAAGGGCGAAATTATGCCTAATACACAATATAGCCATAGCCATCCAAATGTTTTTAGACATAGGTCAATTTTTGGACCATTTGTGAGCCCAGATATTGTACCAACTCCAGTAAACGAGTATGTTAGAAGAAATGAACTTATATATGACGAGTTTGAGTCTATGGTGGATAACTTTTTGGATACATTTAATGTGTTTAATACAAGAATCCCAAATAAGTTGTTGCAAGCGATGCCATTAAGGGAATTGGGAGATAATATTTGTCCTAGTTATAATGTAGAAAAGCATTATGTTGATTATACTCCAAAAGATTTTTACAAAACATTGTATGACAACAATGCAAACCCTTCACAATGTGCAATAAGACTTGATGTGGAAAGGGGCGAAGGATTGTTAAAAGGCAAAAAGGGCAGAATGATTGAATTGCGAGAAGAAGAACACGAATATTAATAAAAAATAAGAAGTTGTTAGTTTGTATGCTGACGACTTCTTTTTTGAGAGATTAAGTCTTTTGAATTTTGTAATTTTTAGGTTTTAAATTTTTATACAAATGTAAAAGTTTTTGTTATAAAAATATAAATAATAAAAATTTATAGATTCTTGTTGAAAAGTCAAGAAAAAACTCTTGACAATAGTATTAAATTGTGATAAACATATAGTAACACTCGAAAAGGGGTGTTAATTTTTTGAAAAAGGGTAAGTTATTATGAGAGAGAGAATTACACTTGCTTGTCAAGAATGCAAACAAAGAAATTATGACACTTATAAAAACAAAAAGAATGATCCAGATAGAATTGAAATGAAAAAGTATTGCAAATTTTGTAAAAAACATACAGATCACAAAGAAACAAAGTAATTTTGCATATTTTGGCTTTTTGTATGCTACAAAATGGATAGACCTTTTTTATTTTAGGTTAATAAGGAGTTTTTATGGCAAATAACGAAGAAGTGAAAGAAGAAAAAGTTTTGACTAAAAAAGAGTTGAAAGAACAAGCAAAACTTGAAAAGCAAAAAGAGAAAGAAAAACAACAAAAGTTGAATGCTAAAAAGGAAAAGAAACCAGGTCTTTTTAAAAAGATTAAGGAATCTTGGGGGGAACTCAAAAAGGTTACTTGGCCAACATTTATAAATGTTGTAAAAAAGACGGGTGTTGTTATACTTGTTGTTGTGTTGTTTACCGTTGTTTTGTTTGGGATTGAATATGGTCTTGGTAGTCTTTATAAACTTCTTTTAGGTTAATGCGAGGTGGATGATGGGAGAAGAATTAGAAGCAAAATGGTATGTTTTACACACATATTTGGGATATGAGCAAGTCGCAAAAGATAATCTTGAAGTCGTTGTAAAAAAATATAATTTGGAAGATAGAATTTTTGATATAGTCATTCCTATGGAAGAGGTTATTGAAGAAAAAAATGGCAAGAAAAAACTTGTGAGCAAAAAAATTATGCCAAGTTATCTTTTTGTAAAAATAAAGTATGCTGATGACTTGTGGCACAATATCACTCGTACTCGTGGAATTACAGGTTTTGTAGGGCCAAAAGGACGACCACTTGCAATGACTGAAGATGAGATAAGAAGAATGCACCTTGAAAAAGTGAATGTTGATGCAAACGTTAAACCTAACGATAAGATTGAAGTTATTGATGGACCACTTTCTTCACTTGTTGGCACAGTCGTGAGTGTAGATGCGGAAAATCATAGATGCAAGGTTAGTGTTGAAATGTTTAGTCGTGATACATTGGTTGACCTTGACTTTTCACAAATTAGAGTTGTGTAATTTTTGAAAATGCTTGAAAAATAGAGCAAAATAAAATTGGTAATTTCTGCTTTATGCAGTGTTACATTGCTTGAAAAAAGCAATTATATAGAAAGGGAAATCCTTTCAAAGTAGCATAAAAGTGCTACAATGTGGGAGAATGTAAATCTTTTATGCATTCGCAAAACCACTTATGCCAAGTAGGAGGAAAATATGGCAGAAAAAAAGGTTAAAGCAGTTGTTAAGTTGCAACTAGCAGCCGGCAAAGCAACCCCAGGACCACCAGTCGGTTCAACACTAGGGCCTCACGGGATAAATCTTGCTGGATTTACAAAAGAATTTAATGATAAGACGGCAGACAAAGTAGGGCTTGTTATCCCTGTTGTCGTTACAATCATGGAGGATAGGTCATTCTCTATGGTTCTCAAAACTCCACCAGCAGCAGTTTTGATTAAAAAAGCATGTGGAATAGACAAAGCAAGTGCTGTTCCAAACAAAACAAAAGTCGCAAAAATAACAAAGGCACAAATAAGAGAAATCGCCGAAACAAAGATGCCAGACCTTAACGCTTCTTCAATTGAAAGCGCTATGTCTATGGTTGAAGGCGCTGCTCGTAGTATGGGTGTCGAAGTTATTGACTAATAGGGGGCAAATATGAAGATAGGAAAAAGATATAAAGAAGTTAGTGCCCTTGTTGATAGAGCGACAACTTATGAGCCACAAGAGGCTATTGATTTGGTTATAAAGACCGCAAAATCAAAGTTTGACGAAACTGTTGAACTTCACGTTAAACTCGGTGTTGACGGCAGAAGTGCTGACCAACAAGTTAGAGGAACAGTTGTTCTTCCTGCAGGTACAGGAAAAACAAAGAAAGTTCTTGTTATTGCAAAAGGCGACAAAGCTGATGAAGCTACAAAGAACGGTGCTGATATTGTCGGTGCAGAAGAAATTATTGCAAAAATCCAAGGTGGTTGGCTTGATTTTGACGTTTGTATCACAACTCCAGATATGATGGGATTTGTTGGTCGTGTTGCAAAAATTTTGGGACCTAAAGGTCTTATGCCAAACCCAAAGAGCGGAACAGTTACTATGGACGTCAAAAAGGCTATCAACGAAGTGAAAGCTGGTAAGGTTGAATATAGACTTGACAAGACAAATATTATTCACGTTGGCATTGGTAAAGTAAGTTTTGGGACTGAAAAACTTATGCAAAACTATGATGCTATTATGTCCGCTATCGTCAAAGCAAAACCTGCAGCAAGCAAGGGAACATATCTCAAGAGTATTACACTTGCTTCCACAATGGGACCTGGCGTCAAAACAACTTATAAGATGTAATCTAAAAATTTGATAGAATTTTACACTTGTTTGTTTTATAAACTAATTAAATCACAAACTTATTTATATAGGTTTGTGATTTTTTATCAAATTTTATATAT
>CAZLYY010000042.1:0-1719 GCA_964563895.1 uncultured Christensenella sp.
GCGGTTTTTAGATTGCCTATTTTTCAAGGTGTGCCTTTAAGAATCCTTTTGTGTGTTAGCACAATATCCATTGCTTGCGGATTGGCTCTTAGTGACCTTATTATTTTAAAGAAAAACAAAATTTTGGGCATTGTTGGGCTTAGTCTTCTTGGGCTGTCCACTCTTCTTGCTCTTATATGCTTTTGTTCAAATCTTATTCTTGTTGCTCCTACCTACAATCGCATTTTAGGGATATGCGCCATTTTGAGTGTTGCTTATACAGAAGCACTTGTTGTGTATAGCAGGCTGGACAAATTTCTTCTTTGGTTGCAAATTATTACCTATTTTGCTATTGCCCTTTTGACAGGCTTTCTAGTCCTTATCATTCTTGGAGTGCCTATCCTTGCACAAGCGGGTATGTTGGAAACTTTGATTATAACTTGTATTGTATGCTTAGGTTCATTTTTGTCTTGTTATTTTATCGGTGCAAAAATAAAGGGAACAGACGATTATGTGACAAAAATTGATGAAAAAATTGTCAAGATAGACAAGGCAGAACTAGATAAACTTAATCAACAAATTTCTTCTTTAAAGGAAGAAAATGAAAAATTGAAAGAAGAGATTCAAACATTAAAATCTCAAAAAAATGAGGGATAAATGAAAAAATTTTTGATAAAAATTACTTTTTTTGTAATGCTCATATGTGGCTTTATAACGACTTGGTACACAAATCCTAGTCACAGTTTTGCTCAATCAAAAACTAATACAACATATTATAGCCAAACAAACACTTTAAGCAAAGATTTGTATAAAGCAATTGCAGAAATGTACACAAGTGGGGACTTTAAAAATAATAGTGCAAAAGAAATAACTGATTTATTGGGGCTTAGCAATTTTAAAGATTATCAAAATGGCGATAAAACTTTGCTCCAAACTTTTGCAAAAGCAAGAGATGCATATTATCTTGACCACCCAGAAGTTTTTTATGTCAATTTTGACAATGTCTCAATTGGTTTGTATCAAAAAGATGGCGAATTTGTAGCATATATCAATAGCGGTAGAACGGGAAATTATCTTAATGGGTTTGAAAGTTCTCAAATTGAAGATGCAGAAACGACTTTTAACAACAAAGTAAACGAGTATGCAACTCAAATCAATGCAAGCACAACAACAACTCTTGCAGAAAATGCAACAGATGCCGAAAAAAATGAATATAATAAACAAGTTTTTGTAAATAAGGTTAAAAAAGCAAATGAGTTGTTGTCTAACAATGTTACATACAGTTTTGAAAGTGAGAATTCTACAACTCAACTTCACATAAGGACGGCATATGGTGCTCTTGTCAACGGCAAAGCAGTGTGTGAAGGGTTTGCTCGTGCATTCAAACTTCTTATGGACAATGTAGGCATTGATTGCCAAATAGTTCTTGGCTATTACAAAAATGGCGAAAGTTACGAGCCACATTCGTGGAACAAAGTAAATTATAATGGGAAATGGTATCTTGTGGACCCAACTTTTAGTGCTAATGATGGTGCAACAAAAAAGACAGCAGAAGAAAGAGCAGTTTATGAATTGTTGGGAAGCAACGACACTCAAAATTATATTGAAAACAATTATGTATCAAGCAGTGATATTTCATTTAGTTCTCCAACACTTGCAACATATGGTTGGGGAATTGACGAAATAACAACAACAGTTGAAACTAAAAAAACAACAAAGGAAGAAGCGACCGAAAGTCAA
>CAZLYY010000042.1:1819-5374 GCA_964563895.1 uncultured Christensenella sp.
ATAACTCCAAACAATTGGGGAAGATATGATGCAGAAAAACCACTAGACATATCTATTGTATATGATATGCAATTAAAACAAGTGGAAGACACAACCATTTCTATCACTCCAAAAATAATGCAAAAAGATACAAGCACAGGAGCAATTGAAGCCGTTGACGTGTCAAGTTATACAAAGATAGAAAATATAAAGTTTGACGAAAAAACAAACAAGGTGTCGTTTACCTTTACTCCAAGTTTACAATATGCTCACGATGCTTGTACATACTATTTTTATATAGATGGTCTAGTCGCAAGTGAAAACGGAGTTGACCCACACCCAATAACTTTCAATTTTGCAAGAAAATGGGTTGTTTGTAGCAAGGTGTACGATGGTGGAAGATTGTATATGAGTGTTTATGGCGAACCTGTTTTGATAGACAACCAAAATTTATCTATAACCAATTTTAAAAAGGAAGACGGCACATATTATTCCGCCAATCAACGAAGTCAAATGGTTCTTGTTGCAAGCAAGGCAACCGAAAAAATATCAGGTACAATGATAGACAAGGCAAAAGAAGAATTGCAAGTGGAAAATATCTTGTCTAGTTCTACATACGAATTGGATTTGCATATTTGTGGCACTGTGGCGACTATTCCAGAAGGTTCATATATGCGTCTTGCTTTTGGTTTCCCAGACGGATATTCAAAGAACGATGCAGGTGTAACATTCAAGGTTTACCATTATACAAAAGATTCAAATGGGGATATTACAGGTATTGAAGAAATCCCTTGTGTTGTGACGGAATATGGACTTGTTGCAACGGTAACAAGTTTTAGCCCTTATGCCGTAGTGGCCGTCAAGACAAGTGATTTAAATATTGGTAGTGAGAATAAAACAAAAAATATATATTCTTGTGTTTTGGCTGGAAAGGGAAGTGTGAGTGCAACAATTGGGGAAAATACAACCAACGCAATTGCGCAAGTGGGGAAAAACGACAAAGTTACTTATACTTTTTTGCCAGGAACAAATGCAAAAGTTGATTATGTGTTGTTCAATCAAAGCAAAATTGAAGTAACAGACAATACACTTGAGTTAAGTTTTGACAAATTGCAAGATAACAACGTTTTAAAAGTTGCATTTGTAGATATTGATGTCGCAAATAACGAAAGTGAAATGGGGTTGATTAATCTTGATTCATCATTTATTCAAAACGAAAAGAAAGAATTTATAGAAGAAGTTTCAAACATTTTCACGAAAAGACTTATTATTGCTATGATTGTTGTCTTTTGTTGTATTGGCGTTGTAGGATATATTACTACAACGAAACAAAGGAAAATGAAATTGCTTTACCAAGAAGCACAAGACAATGATGATAAAAATAAAATAAAAAAGGAGAAAAAATGAAATTAACAGCGGAAGAAAAAGCAATTTTGGAAGGAAAGGAAGGGCAAACAAAAGCAAAGATAATGAAAACTTTGGTTGAGTTTGGCGATGTGTTTGGTGCGGAAAAATTTGTTCCAGTTTCGACAAATGGACACCTTGTTACATCTTTTGGGATAGGTCTTCTCAAACCGGTTTATCGTATTATGGACGAAATTATTGATGCTGGGCTTAAAACACCTTATCCATTTACAGTAGACCCACGACCTATTGATTATCAAAATGTCAAATGTGGCCCACTAAACAAATTGATTTTTAGCAAAATTATGTATAGCAAACAAAAACATTATGAGGAGCAACTCAAAAAAATAGGGTTGAAAGATGAAAAGTCTTTCACTTGCACTTGTTATCTAAAAGAAGTAGGCAACACTCCAAAATATGGAGATGTTTTGTCTTGGGCGGAGAGTAGTGCTGTCGTGTTTGCAAATTCGGTTTTGGGTGCAAGATGCAATAGAAATAGCGGAATGTTAGACATATTTGGTTCGCTTGTTGGCAGAGTTCCAAAGTTTGGGTTGCTAACAGATGAAGGAAGAAAAGCAACTTGGATAATAGAAGTTAAAACAAAAAAACTTCCAGAAGCACAAATTTTGGGCAGTGCAATTGGAATGAAAGTTATGGAAGCCGTTCCATATGTAAAAGGTCTTGACAAATTCCTAGGGACAGAACTTACAGATGATGTTGTATCCTATCTAAAAGACTTTGGTGCTGCCACTGCTTCCAATGGTGCAGTTGGACTTTATCATATAGAAAATTTGACCCCAGAAGCAAAAAAACTTGGGGATAAAATTATTGCCGAAAAAACAAAGAAATATGTTATTGATGACAAAGAACTTGAAAGAGTTTACAACAGTTATCCAATTATGTGGAAAAACAAAGATGCAAAGCCAAAACTTTGCTTTATAGGTTGTCCACACTTGACATACACACAACTTATTTCGTGGTCAAAAAGATTGGAAGAAGGTTTCAAAAAGTCTGGCAAGACAAAAGTTGCACTTCGCACAATTATGACTTCTTCCCCAAACGTTTTGGACGAGTTTAAAAAGACGGAAGAATACAAAAAATTGTTGGCATATGGTGTAAAATTTTCTTCTATTTGCCCACTTATGTACACAAACAATCCTATTGCAGGTGGCAAGCCAATTATAACCAATAGCAACAAACTTAGGACATATTCAAAGTCTAGATATTATAAAGACGAAGATATTATAAAAATAATTTGTGGGGAGAATAAATAATGAAAACTTTTAAAGGTAGAGTAATTTGCAAAGGAACATATGAAGGGGAAGCGGTTGTATCCCATCAAGGATTAAACACCCTTGCAACTTTTCAAAAATCAGCACTTAAAAATGCAAAAAAGATAATCGGTTCGGACCAAAACAATCCAGATGTTTATGGGAAAAATTTGACAGGCGTTGCCCTTATTTTGCCACAAACCATTGGTTCAACAACGGGCGGACTTGTTATTCAATCTATTTGTCAAATGGGGATAAATCCTTCCGCTATGCTTTTTAGCGAAGAGATAGACTCTCTCGCTGCCAGTGGTGTGATTTTGGCAAAAAATTGGGAAAATTCAAAGATTATTGCTATTGATAAATTGGGGAGCAAAATTTTGCAAGAAATCAAAACAGGCGACAAAATCCGCATTGATGAAGACGGAACAGTAACCTTGCTTGACTAAAATTAAAGAAAATTATAGATAAAAACACTAGAAAACCTTTCTAGTGTTTTTATGTTTTGTAAAAAACGCAAGGCTTACTTTTATCGGAAATAATAATTTTTAAATTGGTTGACATATTTCCTATAAAGGTATAAAATTGTAGTAGTTAAAGTTGAGGTATTTTATGTTGTTTTTATCGGTTAAAGAGATTGCTAAAAAATGGAATGTTTCGGATAGAATGGTTAGAAATTATTGCGCTCATGGTAGAATACCAGGTGCATTTTTGACAGGGAAAACTTGGAATGTCCCTGCCGATGCAGTAAAACCAGAAAGAGAATCAACAAAACCATTTAGTGATAATTTGTTATTAAATATTTTAAAAGAACAAAAAGATATAAAACTTAAAGGTGGAATTTACCACAAAACGCAAATTGAATTGACATATAACTCAAATCATATTGAAGGTAGCACATTAA
>CAZLYY010000043.1:0-5331 GCA_964563895.1 uncultured Christensenella sp.
TACTCAATATTTTGTTGAATGATTTGCGTTTTTGCAATGTAACACAAACATAATCTTTTCTTCATTTTGATAAAATGTATATTGCATAAGGGGGTTATTGTTGTGGATTTAAAAGAAATTGTTGCAAGAATAGGAATTATAAGGACACGTGCAAATTTATCTGCTCGTGCATTAAGTTTGCAAATCGGGAAAAATGCAAGTTACATTCATTTATTGGAAAACAAAAAGACAACATTTGAACCATCACTAAGCGTATTGCTAGATATTATAGAAGTTTGTGGCTCAACTCCAGCAGAATTTTTTTCGGAAGATATAAATCAATATAAAATAGACAAACAAACATTAGACTTCCTAAAAACCTTGTCTCCTTATCAAAAAGAAGCAATTATGAATTTGTACAAAAAATAAACTTAACCAAAAATTATCTTCATTCAAAATTTACATTCAATAAGTTTATATTCTATTTAATCCACACCTTTCCCCACAAAATTTCAAAAAATATTCACTATAAAAAAAACAAGGCTTTGTTTTAAACCTTGTTTTTTATGTAATTCAAATTCTTTTATCAATAATTTTCTTCTCTTATTTCAAAATATGATTGTGGGTGATTGCACACTGGGCATATTTCTGGGGCTTTTTTGCCAACAATAATATGTCCACAATTTCTACATTCCCAAATTTTGACAGATGATTTTGCAAAGACCTCGTCATTTTCAATATTTTTGAGCAATTTACGATATCTTTCTTCGTGGCTTTTTTCAATAGCGCCTACAAGTCTAAATTTTCTTGCAAGTTCAGGAAAACCTTCTTTCTCGGCAGTTTTTGCAAAGCCGTCATACATATCCGTCCATTCGTAATTTTCGCCTTCGGCAGCGGATTGCAAATTCTTTTTTGTGTCGCCTATTCCCTCCAATTCTTTTAGCCACATTTTTGCGTGTTCTTTTTCGTTGTTGGCTGTCTTTTCAAAAATATTTGCAATTTGCTCAAAGCCTTCCTTCTTTGCAGTGGAAGCAAAATATGTATATTTGTTTCTTGCTTGCGACTCACCTGCAAATGCTGTAAGTAAATTCTTTTCCGTTTGTGTTCCAGAATATTTATTCATTTCTTTTCTCCTTTTAGTTAAAGTTTTGCTTTAACAATTTGATTATATCTAATAAAATATTTTTTTGTCAAATTTTAGAATATAAAAATTTTTGAAGAAACATTGTACTTTCTTAAATAGTTTTTATTTTAAAACGTGTAAGTTTTTTGTATTTGTGTAAAAACTTTTTTCAACAAAAAAGTAAAAATAGTTTGGATTGGTGGCAAAATGTGATAGAATTGTCAAAGAATTAACTATGCAATTTATTCGCTAAAAAGTTAGGGAGCAGGAATGAACAAAGGAATTAGTTTTTATTTTGGTTTTGTAACAAATCCAGAAGAAAGAGCAAAAATGATAAAAGATGCAGGTTTTGACTGTGTAATCACAAGTTATGATAAAAAATTTGATTGTCAAAATGGGACTCTTGCATCGCAAATGAAACTTTTCAAAAAATATGGGCTTAAAGTTTCAAGTTTGCATATGTCATACAACGAAGAAGATTTGCCATATTTCTTTTTGAAAGGACTAAAAGGCTACTTGCTAGAACGCAGACTAATAAAAGACGTGAAACTTGCAAAAAAATATGGCTTTACTTGTGTGGTTGTGCATTTAGGCGGTAGGCCAAGCAAAGTGGGAGTGGATAGGCTAAAAAGAGTGTTAAAAGTATGCCACGAAACAAATATTCCACTTGCTATAGAAAATTTGCAATACAACGACCCATTTTTTGCAATTTTCAAACAAATTGACAACCCATATCTCAAATTTTGTTGGGACGTTGGGCACTCTCATTTTGCATCAAATGATTTTGACTTTATAAAAGAATATGGCGACAAATTGATTGCGTTGCATCTTCACGACAATGACGGCACAAGCGATATGCACACTCTCAACAAGTATGGAACAAACGATTGGCGTAAAATTGCAAAAAGCCTTGCAAGTCTTGATAGAGATATCAATCTTGACTACGAAGTTTTGATGGTTTATCGTCAAAACGAAACCGCAAGTGAAGTGGCAACTACAGTTTACAATCAAGCCTGCGAACTTGACAAAATGATTGAAGAAGAAAGAGCAAAATTACACAAAAAAGCATAAAACTTATCTTTGGTTTTTAACACAACAAATATTTTCAATATAAAAGGAGAAAAAATGAATTTAATTGTCCTTGTAGATAAAAATCAAAATCTATTGGAATCTAAAATTCTTGAAGATTTCCCCACTCTACAACCTTTTTTGCAAGAAAAGATAAACAATTCTGTTGTCGTTCTTGACGAAAAATCTTGCAAATTGAAAGACCTTTTTAAACATACCAAAAAAATATTCTTTGACGAGAAAAAGGAAAGTGTTTTCCCAGATTTTCTTAGTGAAGTTGATGCATCGCAAGAGTTTGCAAGCAATTTCAAACAACTTTTTGAAAAAATAAATGGGCTTGAAAAAGACAACGTTTTTATGTTTGGCGACAAATTTTCGCTTGCACTTTTACCTTATGCGAAAAAAATTTATATGTTTAGGCTTGACAGCGAAGGTGGAGAGTCCGCTTTCCCAGATTTGCTAAATAGTCCTGATTTTGAAGTAATTCAAGGTGGCGAACCTTATTTGTATGACGGAGAACAATTTCATTTGTCAATTTTTAAAAATCTCGCCGTTGAGCAATACAATCTATACACAAAACGGAATGAATTTGTGGATAAATAAAGACAATTAAACATTTTTGTATTTGTCCATTTATTTTAAAGAAGTTTTTTAAAATATGTATTTTTAATCAATATCTTTAAACTAATATATAAAGGAACAATGTGTAATATCAACATTGTTCCTTTTTTTGTTGCTTAGTTTAAAATTTTTAATCTATATTTCTTCTATTCCTATATCTTTTAAATATTGATATGTTCCGTTATAATATTCTGGAAGCCTAGTACTATCTTCCCAATAACCGCTTGCATTTTTGTTAGCGTTACCAGCAGGAACACATATTATCATACCCATTCTTGCACGAGTTAAAAGGACTCTATACGCATTCAACATATATTTTATAAGTTCTTGTTTGTTTTCGGTGTCAGGAATTTGTTCAACCCATTTTGTTTGGCCATTAAACTTGTAGTAGTGCCATTTGCCATTTTCATATCGCATATCAGCATCCCAAAGCAAACAAGTGTAATCTAGTTCCAATCCTTGAACTTGAATTTCGGTTGCTGCATCTTCCAAATAGTTTGATGACCTTGTATCAATTTTGTCTTCCAAAAACCAATGGACAGCGTTTTCATCACCAGAAGGAAGAATGTGTATTCCCAAAGGTTTAAATCTTGCGGACTCTTTTGTTACAAGCACACCCGTTCTCTCTGTCCCACGCACTTTTTCGTGCAACCATTTTTTTGCCTTATCCATACTTCTTGTTAAAAATATTGGATAATTATTTTTTATTTCCTTGTATAATTCTGTTGCTTTTGGATCAAGAGATAACAAAGAATGAACAAATGCCGACAACTTTTCTGCTCTAAAAGAACGCAAAGAAACACTAAGATGTAAATTATCCGAATATGTAACATTTTTGTTATTTTCTAACAATTTATTGACCTTCCCTTCGGCATATTCTGGTTCAGTTAATTTTGGAGAAATATACACTTTCCAATGTGAAAATTTTTCGTTTAGTGCTTTTATCCATTCGGATATACCTGCTTCGCCTGTATTTATTTCTTGTCCACCGCCAACAAGACAAACAATTGTTGCCCAATCTTCTCGTTGGTCTAATGACCAAATCAAAAATGCGGCTTCTGAAAGTGGAAAATTGGGAACTTTCAATTTGTTTCCGTAAGTACCACCCCTTTTTAGATAATCCGCCAACCTTTTGTGTGTCCACGAACGTTGCGCTTCATCAAAAATAGCAACGTGTTCTACTTCACCATAACCCGACTCTTCTAGTTTTATTGCCTTTTCAGGATCTATTTCTAAAACGCCATTTTCAACCGGATTTTTAATTTTTGCCAACATATTGTCGCGGTATCTGTGGATAATTTGAATAAACTTCCCGACTTCACGACGTGAGTCTGTTAATTTTTTATTTTCTTTTCTAGCCTTGCATTTTTCGTAATTATCTTTTGCCAATGCTTCATTTAACACCGCTACCAAAGGTCCATTGCCTGAAAGATACACAGCACCTTCATCTTCAATAGGTTTATTGCTATCTTGATAAGTTTGTTTAACTGCAACATCTAATCCCACAAGCGTTTTCCCCGCACCTGGAACTCCTGTAACAAAACATATACTTTTTTCTTTATTTATTTTGCTTTTTTGTATTATTTCTAGTATGTATTTTATTGTATTATCTGTGGAAACATTGTCCGCTTCGTGTCTTGTAATGTCTTCAACTGAATGATTTTCATAAAGCCTTTTTGCAGCCTCAACAATTGTTGGCGTTGGAGCATAAGGACTGATAATCCATTTGGCATCAATAGGCAATTCATTTGGAAATTTTTTTAACACACTTTCAATCAAATTTAAAATTCCAAATTCTCCAGTAACTAAAGGATTTACAACACTATCATCATAAATAGACATTTGAACGTTCGTTGTTCTATTGTTATATTTTGTTGCAATTAAAATTGGAACAATGATTTTATCTTTGCTAAGTTTATGAAAATTTTTTAAATCTAGGGCATAATCAAAAACTTGGTCAACATCTGCTTCCAAAATTTTTGATTCCCCAACCTTAAATTCAAGACAAAATATAATTCCTTTATACAAAAGGACTACATCTATCCTTTTCCCAAGCCTTGGAATATCATATTCAAAAATGATTTGCCCATTGCTATCATCTAGCCTTGAAACAATATCCTTCAAAATTTCAATTTCCGCTTTCCATGCTTCTATTGTCGTTGTAAGAGTTGTGCCATGATAATTGTTGCATAAAGAGCCAAGCACTGTATCTGCACCTAACTCTAAAAAATCTTTAAAATCACTATAAAATAAGCAACGTGTACTATTATTCATACCTTTTCCTTTATCCTAATATTCAATTTTAAAATAATCTAGCCAAGTCTTGTATTTATCTTGACAAGATAAACAAGTATCCATTAAATATCCTTTTTCGTTGTTCCATTCTTTAAGCCCACGATAGTAAAATAATTTGTGGTCTTCATCAATAATAAATGGAACAATATTGTTTGCTAAACACTCCTTAAACATAATTAATCTACCGACACGACCATTCCCATCTTGAAATGGGTGAATTGATTCAAAATCTTTATGAAATTGTA
>CAZLYY010000044.1:0-5266 GCA_964563895.1 uncultured Christensenella sp.
CACACAAAAGGATTCTTAAAGGCACACCTTGAAAAATAGGCAATCTAAAAACCGCTAAAACTAGCATTATACAAGCAACAACAAGGGTTCCAATTGATAAACCAAGCAACAATTTTCTTGTTTTTTCCATTTTACTACCACCTTTTGTTATTAATATCGTTTTCAATTCTATTATTATATATACTTTAACATAAAATATTATTAAAAATCAAATAAATACAAATGAAAAGGCAAAAATTCTATTTTAAAAATCAATATTAAAAATTTTAGTTTGCATAAATAAAAAATATTAAAATTTGCAAAATTCAAACATATACACAAAAATCGTTTAGACACACAACTTTTCTATTATTCATTGTTATTTATTCAACTAAAAAGGAGTTCTACATATCAAGTATTACTCCTTTAAAATGTTGTTTATTATTCAACTTTGTTTAATTTTTTTATTTTTTGTTCAAGACGCTTTTTTCTTTCTTTCTTTTCCTTTGCTATAAAAGTATAGTGAAGGGTTATACATACACCAAAAATAGTAACAAGAATTGTAACCAAAATAATCAATGCAATAGGCAAGCCTGCTGTTTCTTTATCCCCTGTTATTCTCCAATTTATTGTATATTCCCCATTTCCTGCTTCATCAAAAGCATAGTTGTTTTTGTCTTTCAAAACAAGAATCGTTTTATAAGAGCCAATATCAATTGCCCTATCGCCAATTGCATAATACAAATCATTTTCTTTTACTTTTAAACTTTGTTCCAATCCGCTATAAACAAGAACTGTTTTATAACTTCCTATATCAACAATTTGCTTTTGTATTTTCCAAGGCAATTTGATATCTTCAATTTTGCCATCTGCCCACATAAGGTTGTTAATATCTTTTAAAGATACTATTGCAGTATAATCCCCCGCATATGTATAAATATTATTTGAAAAATTGTAATACTTGCTTTCCATAGATGGATTGAGTTCAATTTGTTGCTCTTCTCCATTATAAACAAAAGGTTTTATATTTCCATACAAATCTTTTTGACTTGCAACACTTGGTCTTGTGACACCCCTTTTCTTGATTGTATAATATAAAGGTTCAATTTTGCCAACTATAGAATAATTTGAAGCATAATCTTGCTTAATCGTTGCCACTGCATTAGCACAATAAGTTCCTGCATTCATTTGCTTATTGTTCGTATATTCTATATCAATTTTATTTATAATCTCATATTGCCCATCATCTTTGATTGAAAGTTCATAATTTTCGCCTTTATAAGTCAATTTATTGTCCTTGTCATATTCCCAAGAAAGTCCACTAATATCAATCTCTTTTTTGTTTACTGTAACTTCGACATAAAAGGTTTTTTCGAGATAGTTTTCATTGCCTGCAACATACAATTCTACGCTTGTATACTTTCCAACATTTTTAATTTCTGTTTTTTGAATTGCAGTCAAACCGTTAGTAAGAGAATAATCTAGCGCTATTTCACTTCCATCGTTATATTCATATTCATTTTTATTTAGCACAAAAGTTGGGGTTGCTTTTTGCATATCATATGCACTAAAGTTGCCCGTCTTCTTGCAATAGTTTTCACTCTCTGCAACACTAAAAGAATTCCCTTTTATATTATTCCAATCTTGACAAGTAGTAAAAGAAGAACCCCCAGAAAACGTAATTGTTTGTTCAGAATTGTTTACCTTTACAAAATCATTGAGACTTTGAGTCAACCCCGTATATGTTGGAGCCCATTGAGAAAAAACTGGGTCAATCTTTTTTATTTTAAATCTTTGCGAACCAAATTCAGAGCCATTGCTATCAACAAAATTATAATTTTTGTCTGATTCTTGCTTTATTACAGTCAAAAGATACTCGCCTGCATTTGTGAGATAGTTTGCCTTTTTTAGTCCACTCTCATAAGCATAAGTATACTTTACATCAACACTTTTGCCTGAAACATCAATATATTGTGCTTTTATTTTTAAAGCATAGTCTTCTCCCGAATAACTAACCGCATAAGACGAGCCTTCTTGTTGAATACCTAAATCTGCCCAATTGAATTTTATTTCTACATTTGCCTTGTTAACTGTTGCATATCTAGATGAAAAACTTGGTGTTATATTGTAGTTTGAATTTAGGGTATCATCAGACAAAACAACTTCTTTTATATAAACATTTTCTCCTACATCTGACGTGCTTAATACACCTACAACTCCTAGATTTTTACCTTTATCTTCGCCAACAAGCATTGTGTCTACAAAATTACTTGTAATTGCAATTTTGTTTGTTCCATCATAAGTCTTTGCACTTGCACCTGTTACATTTAAATTTATTTGTGCTTGGGTAATTGTCAATTTAACATTGTTTGATTGTGCAACCAAAGTCCCAGCATTGTAAACTGCTAAATAGTACAACCCAGATTGCGAAACATTTTTGATAAGCAATGTAGATTTTTTGTCAGACATTAAATTTGAAAAGCCTGACGACACTTCGATTGCATTGCTTGTTGCATCATTTTTGTAAAACCATTTGAAATCTGTGATTGTGTCTGTGCCTAAATATGTTGCTATAAGAGAGTGGTCCGTCCCTGTGTAAACTTTGGAATCTGCATTGTATACTCCACTTGTATCATCATATGAAACAGTTGCGCTATCATATGTAAAAGAAAAAGCAGTTGACGTGGAACTTTCCGCATAAACTGCAACATTCATTGAGCAAAAACACAAGACAAAAACTCCCAATGTCAGTGACAATAACACACAAACCAACATTGATTTTATTTTTTCTTTTGTCAGCATAACTTCTCCTTTATAAAAATAGTTTTTAAAACCACATAAGAATTGCAAATCAACCAAGATTAGTAGAACAAATTTTTTGTTTTAAAGCAAGGTAATTTCGTTCATCAATAGCCCCACTTGCGTGCAATCTCTCCAATCTTGCCAAATCTTCCAAACCTTTTTGCGTAATATTTGCTGGAATTCCATCTCTCCCTGGAATAAGGTTAAACGACTCACCTTGTTGTGTTTGGTCAGTTATAAGGTCATTTGGATTTATAGGTTGAGTGTCATTGTATGCATAATATTGGTCTTGATAAACGGGCGTTTCATAATTTTGCTCACCTTGTTGTTCGACATTTTGCACATTTGCATCACCATTTTGCATAGAATTTATCAATTTTTTGTATCCAATTGTTGGCAAAACAAAAGCAAGTATCCCAAGCAACAAAAATATTACGGCAATAACATAATTGATATATCCAAAACTAAATGAATTTGAAACTTCAAGATTTTGTGCTTTTATGTCCTCGTTTACAAAAGCAAGAACAATAAAAAGAACAACAACTAAACAAAAAATTATTCTTAATAAATTAACAAAAGCATTGAGTTTTTTCGCACTGGCAAGTTCTTCAATTGATGCTTTTCTATTATTCAATTGCATTACCCCAGAAATAAGACAAACAAGGCCATATAAACCAAGAAGAAATGGCAATACAATATTCAAGATTTCAACACCTGGCAAAAGAGTGCAAATAGGTGTAATAAATATCAATTGAAACATTGAAACAAATTTAACCATTCCTTCACTTTTCAAAAATTCAAGTCCAAAAACAGTCCCAAGCAAAAGAAATGCAACTACAAGCAAAATAATTGAAAAAACCAACGTCAATATTCCACTAAATGTAAGGGTGCTTTTTTTCATAAAAACTCCTAATAAAAAAATTAATACAATCAAAAATGTAACAAAAAACTGCAAAAAAACAATTTTTTGTATTTTTTTTCTTTATTTGTGTCTAGAAAACCCCACCACAGCCCACTTTTCTATACTAAATGATATATAATTGCATTCCTTTTGTCAAACAAAGTGCATTATATTTTATATAAAAGTTTTAGTAAATTTTAGCTTATATTCTCAAATCAAACACAAAAAAGTATGTCCATATTTTACAATAATTCCAAGTTTTAATTGTTTCACTAAAATTATTCCTTTAATGTTAAAAAAGACAAATCAATATTTGAAAAACCAGCATATTTTTTCTACAATATTCGCAAAATGTTTGGCAATCTAAAAGTATTTGACAAATCATACAATTTTTGATAAAAAAATTATTGACTAAATTGTTTTATTAGGTTATACTAGGCACTAGAAAATCATTAAAATTACAGGAGGCAAAATATGAACAAAGATATTCAACCAAATTATCATGACGTAGAAGTTATTTGCGCTTGTGGAGAAAAATTTGTAACAAAATCAACAAAACCAGGTGATACACTAAAAATTGATATTTGTAGCAAATGTCACCCATTCTTTACCGGCAAGCAAAAAATTGTTGATGCTAGCGGAAAAGTAGAAAAATTCCAAAAAAGACACAATTTGTAATTTGCTATTGTATTTTGTAGCGTTAAAAAGTTTTGCTTGAGTTTTTATCGTCAACAAAACTTGTGATATTGTTGATTCTCAACAAATCTGTGAATGCAAAAGACAAAGCAACGCATACCGTTTACATTTAACCTCCCTTTGTGGAGGCTTTTTTATTTTCTCCTCGGAACAAGACTAAAATTGCCAAGTTATTATCCCTAGACATTTCATACAAAGTTCAAAATTATAGTTTGCCTAGATAAACTTAAAAAACAATGTGACAATAAATATAAAGGCTGTAATTTCCCATTATAAAACATAAGAATCAATACAAGTCCTACAAACTTTTAAAACGCAAATTGAATTGATTTTAATCCGAATTTTTAAAAAACATTATAAAAAATTGCAACAAAAAAGCCTACAAAAATATTCGATATAGACAAGCAAAAAGACTCAATCCCCACCTTTTTACAATACAAAAGAGCGCTCTGCCTTTCATTCATATTTTTTTTATGCAATAAAAGGTTGACAAATATATTCGTGCCATTTATAGTGTCTTTGTTCTTGATGAACTACACATTATTTGTGTAAGGCTTATAACCTTTGTTTATAATCACGACCGTCACTTAGCATGGTCTTTTTATGTCATCAAGTCAAATTTGGCACCGACATCGTGTAAAATTTTTATCTTATTTACTATAAAGAAAAGCTTCATAATAACAAAAATAATTTGAAGACTTACCTAATAACTATTGACTTATTCATCAAAATTTCATATAATTTTAATGTATGGAGAGGTGTCCGAGTGGTCTAAAGTGCGCGCTTGGAAAGCGCGTGTTGGGCAACCAACCGCAAGTTCGAATCTTGTCCTCTCCGCCAGTCGAAGTCGCGTTTGAACACCAAGGGAAAACTTATTTTCACAAAAGG
>CAZLYY010000045.1:0-5096 GCA_964563895.1 uncultured Christensenella sp.
AGATAAATTATGTAAATGCAAAAGGAACGAACGAGTGGTATGTTGATAGTTGGGGAACGGGACTAGGCGAATTTGAAGGTTGCAACTTTGATGAGTTTAGTCTAAAAAGTGAATAAGGAAATTAAAAAGGAGTATAAAAATGGCAAACAAAACTTTGGTAATTATGGCTGGTGGACTGGGCAGTCGCTTTGGGGGGTTGAAACAAGTGGAACCTGTAGATAAACAGGGCGATTTCATCATAGACTATTCGGTCTTTGATGCAATAAAAACAGGCTTTGACAAGGTTGTTTTTATCATAAAAAAAGAGAATTATGACATATTCAAATCAACAATAGGCGAAAGGGTAAAAAAGCATATAAAAGTGGAATACGCTTTTCAAGGTATGACAGATTTTATCCCAAAAAATTTGCTTGATGTAAAGAGAGAAAAACCTTGGGGGACGGGTCATGCGGTGTTGTGTGCAAAGGATAAAATTGATGGCGACTTTGCGGTCATAAACGCTGACGACTTTTATGGAAGAGATGGGTTTAGGGTTGCATCAAAATTTTTTGATGATGTGAAAGACCAAACTGTTTATGGTCTTGTTGGATATGAAGCGGGGAACACAATTACAGACAATGGGGCTGTAAAACGTGGCGTTTGCGATATTGACAATGGATACTTAAAAAGAGTGAGAGAAAGTAGTATAGAAAAAGTGGGTGGAGAAATTTTTGCAACGGAACTTGGGACAACAAAAAAAGAGAAAATTTCATTTAATACACTTGTCAGCATGAACCTTGTTTGTTTTAGAAAAAATTATTTGGATATTCTTGAAAAACGGTTTGCAGATTTTCTTGCAAATAAAAATGTAAATTTGGCAAAAGATGAATTTTTGTTGCTTTCTCCATTGGAATATGCTGTGAAGTCTGGTTATAAAATGATGTGTCTTGAAACAAATGCTGTTTGGTATGGTTTTACATATAAGGAAGACAAGGAAAAGGTTGTCGGTGCAATTCAAAAAATGATTGATGGTGGGGTTTATAAGAGCCCACTTTGGAGTTGATATGACCGCCTTTATAGAAAGAATTTTTTCTACTATTTTTGGTGATAATGTGGTGTTGGCAACCATTATTATTTCTATGGTGCCTATTATAGAACTTAAAGGTTCAATCCCTTTTTCAATGTCAAAAGAGATTTTTGGCAAGAATGCGCTTAACTTGTGGCAAGCATTTGGGTGCGGGCTGTTGGGGTCGTGCTTGGTCGTGCCAATTTTAGCACTTATTTATTCGCCAATAATAAAGTGGTTGAAATCTACAAAATTGTTTAAAAATCTTGGCGAGAAGATAGAGAATAGAATAAATTCAAAAAAACAAAATATTGAAGATGACGCACAAAAAGAAAAATCTCAAAAGAAAAAATTGTGGCAAAAAATAATAGGTGTTTTTATTTTTGTTGCTATTCCTTTGCCACTTACTGGTGTGTGGACGGGCACTTGCATTGCGGTTGCTTTGGGTTTGAGTTTTGCTACAACTTGTATCACAGTTATATTAGGCAACATTGTTGCAGGATTTCTTATTACTTTGGTGTCTATGTTCTTTGGCGATTCCACCTTGATATTTTTCTATATTTTACTAGGAATTATAGCACTTCTTTTAATTGTATTGCTTATCAAAAAAATTATTCAAAAAAGAAAAACTTTGAAAAATAAACAAATTACAAATGAAAGCAATTCAAATACAATGAACGAAAAAGTTGTTGAAAATGATTTGTCAAAAGACAACGATATTTAAATTGTGTTTTGAATGATAGAAAAAACTCTAAAAATTTTTGTTATTGTTCTATAAAAACAAGCAAAAATTGTAAAATTAAAATTAACATATATTTATTATAAAAATAAGTTGCAAAAACTTATTGATTTTTGTTGCGTTTTTTAGTATTATTTATTGGTATTAATTTAAAGTGGGTTCTATTTAGTAAAAGGATAGAAATCATTATGTAAAAATTTATTAAAAAGGAAGGAGTTTAATATGAAAATAACCATTTTGGGTACGGGTTGCATTTGGACAAAACGTGCGTGTGCAAGTTATCTTATAAATGATGATATTTTGATGGACGTTGGAAGCGGAACGTTGAAACAACTTTTTAAGTCGTCAAACAAACTTCTTCATCACGAAAAAATTGGCAAAATAAAGTTGATACTTATTTCGCACTATCACATAGACCACTATTTTGATATTGTGCATTTTATGTGGAAAATTGCTTCCGAAAACAATCCAGATTTGTATGCAACCATTATTTGCCCACCTGGGGGAGAAGAAAAAATAAAGAGTTTATGCAGTCTTGGAATGAGTGAAAGTTCGGTTGGTAAACTTAATTTTGATAAGTATGTGAAATTTGTAGACGCTTCTACTATGGGAACATTTGAGTATGGGAATTTTGAAATAACTTCAAAAAAGGTTGACCATGGGGATATTGAGTGCTATGGATATCTTTTGAAAGAGAAAGGTGGAAAAACCATTGGCTTTACAGGGGATAGCACGATGTGTGATGGGCTTATGGATATTGTCAACTCATCTGACATTGCCTTTGTAGATATGGCTGGGACGGATATATCAAGCAAGCATTACAATATTATAGACGGAATTGAACTTATGGAAAAGTATCGTGGAAAGTGTTGCATTGTGCCTGCTCACCTTACAAGTCAAGCGGTAGACTATGCAGAAGATAGAATAAATCTTCCAAAAGACCTTTTGGTACTTGACACAAACGATGATTTGCCGTATGATTATTCCTTGCATAAGGGAAAACTTTTGAAAGCGCCAAAACATTTTAAGTTTGCAAAAAAAGAATTTGAACTTGTTGAAGGGAATATAATTGATTTGGCTTTATCTTTAACAAAAAGTAGCGGAATGAATTACAAAATGCCAACTTATTGTTTTGATGTAAGGCTTAAAAACACAAGCCAAGTTGTTGGAAGTGCGGTGTATAGTGTTTTGCCAGACAATATTGAGGGGCATGCAAGCAACTTGATTGTGTCTTTGGACGAAAAATATAATATGAAGTCCATAAATTATGAGATTTGCAACCTTATAAAAAAGGTCGCACAAAAGCATGGTGCAAAGTGCTTGTATTTGACAAGCGAGCCAAATGATTTTGATTTGCGTACGGTTTATGAAAGTCTTGGTGCGTATTTAAAAGAAATAAAAACTTTTGTAAAAGAAGAAAATAATGGAAGAAGAGAAACCCAAGAAAAATGTGTTTGGGTTTGGGAGTTTTAGGAAAAATGGAAAATAATAAAGTAAGAAATATTGCAATTATAGCCCACGTTGACCATGGCAAAACAAGTCTTGTCAACGAATTGTTAAAACAAGGTGGGGCATTTAGACAAAATCAAGAAGTTGGGGATAGGGTGATGGATTCCAATGCTCTTGAAAAAGAAAGAGGAATCACAATTCTATCAAAAAATGCATCTTTTATGTACAAAGATATAAAGGTCAATGTTGTAGACACCCCAGGACACGCAGATTTTGGGGGAGAAGTGGAAAGAGTTTTGAAAATGGTAGATGGTGCTTTGCTTGTTGTAGATGCATACGAAGGGCCAATGCCACAAACTCGTTTTGTTCTTGAAAGAGCACTTGCACTTAATCTTAAAATTATCATTGTTATCAACAAAATTGATAGAAAGGATAGCAGAGTTGACCAAGTTGTAGATGAAATTTTGGAACTTTTGATGGACCTTAATGCAACAGAAGAACAACTTGATAGCCCTGTTGTATATGCTTCCGCTAGATTTGGAACGGCAACACTTGATATGGCAAAAGAAGGAAAGGATATGACACCTTTGTTTGATACAATTGTAAGCCATATTCCTTGTCCAAAGGGTGATGAAAACAAACCATTTAATATGCTTGTAAGTTCCACCGAACAAAATGACTTTTTAGGGAAACTTGCTGTTGGAAAGATAGAACAAGGGACTCTTCATATCAACGACAACCTTATTGTTACAAATTATCACGATGAAAACAAGAATATTGCATTTAAAGTTCAAAGTATGTTTGAATTTGTTGGACTAAAAAGATTGCCAATTGAAGTAGCAAAAGTTGGAGATATTGTGTGTATTGCTGGAGCGGAAAATATTACCGTTGGCGACACTTTGAGTGATAAAGACAATGTCAACACTCTTCCTTTTGTAAAAATTAGCGAACCAAGTGTTGAGATGAGTTTTATGGTCAACAATTCTCCTTTTGCTGGAAAAGAAGGAAAATTCTGCACAAGTAGACAATTGAGAGATAGATTGTTTAAGGAAGCAGTGAAAGACCTTAGTTTGAAAGTTTTTGATACTGAAAATGCGGATACATTTAGGGTTCTTGGGCGTGGCGAAATGCACTTGTCTATTCTTATGGAAAATTTGAGAAGAGACGGTTACGAATTCCAAGTTAGCCAACCAAAAGTTTTGTATAAAGAGATTGACGGAAAGATTTTTGAACCTATTGAAAGGGTTGTCATTGATTTGCCAGACGACAAGACGGGCAATGTTATAAGTGTTTTGGGCGCAAGAAAAGGCGAACTTGTATCAATGCATAGTTCAAATGGCAGGACAAGACTTGAATATCTTATTCCTGCACGTGGACTTTTTGGTTATAAGAGCCAATTCTTGACTGATACAAATGGCGAAGGTATTATGAGTAGTGTATTTAATGACTATGAAGAATACAAGGGCAATTTGACACGAAGAAATTTTGGTACACTTGTTGCTTTTGAAACAGGTGAAGCCGTCCAATATGGATTGTTTTATTCACAACAACATGGTAGATTGTTTATAACTCCTGGCGAAAAAGTTTATGGAGGAATGATAGTTGGGCTTAATCCAAGACAAGAAGATATTGTTGTTAATGTTTGCAAAACAAAGCATTTGACAAACACTAGGTCAAGTGCAAGTGATGATGCTTTGAGACTTGAACCTATTCAAAAGCCAAGTTTGGAACAATATATTGATATGTTGGGCGAAGATGAACTTTTGGAAATTACTCCAAAGAGTATAAGAATGAGAAAGAAAACTCTTGACCACACAATTCGTGGAAGGGAAACTTTTAGAAAGAAAAATAGTTAATTTGTAA
>CAZLYY010000046.1:0-5039 GCA_964563895.1 uncultured Christensenella sp.
AGCATAAGGTTTGTCTCCGCATATTCAATGTTGTGAGATATCATTCCGTCAATAAGATAGGACACAATAAGGGAGTTAATTCCCTTGTTTTGATACTCTGGTCTAATGGCAATAAGACCAAAATCTACACTCTTTGGAGATTTTATTTGATTTAAAATTCTAAAAATACCAAATGGAAGAAGTTTGCCACCGCTCTTGTTTACCGCTTCCGAAAGAGATGGGAATGCAAGTCCAAAGGCAATAAGTCTGTCGTTTTTGTCTACAACACCAACCAAATAATCTTTCTTTAAAATCAAACCAAATTGGGATATAAGGGAATCTTTCATTTTGTCAGAAAAAGGAACAACACCATACAAACTTGAATAGGCTTCGTCAAGCACTTCAAAGAAATCATCCTTATATCTCTTTATAAATTCTTTTATGCTTTTTGGCTTGTACAATTTTACTTGATAACGTTTTTCAACAATTTTTGCTATACGATTGATTCTTTCGTTTGATTCCTTTGGTGTAAAAATACGATATTCTACCCAGTCAACTTCCTTTTGAAAACCATATTTTTCTATAAGGTCAGCATAATATGGATAATTGTATTGTTCTTCAAATGTGGACATATGGTCAAACCCTTCAATAAGGAGCCCTTCCCTATCAAGGTCATTGTAACCCATTGGGCCGTGCATAATCTCCATACCCATAGATTTTGCCCAAGTTTCAACCGCTTTGAAAAGTGCATTTGAAACTTCCTCATCGTTTATACAATCAAATCTAGAAAAACGGACTCGTTTTTCTCCTGTCTTTTCGTTGTAAAGTCTTTGAATAATGCCAGCAATTCTGCCTACAATTTTGTCATCTCTATATGCAAGAAAACATTTTGTATCGCAATCATCATATGACTCATTCTTTTTTGGGTCAAATTTATTTTTTTCATCAATAGTAAGAAAAGGAACAAAATTTGGATTACCCTTGTACAATTTGTTTGGATAATTAACAAATTTATTTATATCACTTTTTGTTACGACTTCCTTAATTTCAACCATTTTGTCCCCCTAGTACACTAACATAATTACCTAATAAGTATATATTTTTTATATGTTTTTTGCAACTATATTAAAATGATTTTTGCAAATAGCATAAAAAATTTGTATAAACAAAATGATTCTTAATTTTCAAAAGTCAACCTCACCAAAACAAAAAGTTTCAAAATTGATTTAAACTTTTACACTAAATTATAAAAAAATATTATATAAAAATTTAAACTAAATCAAAAGTTGTTGACCTATAAAAATGTTGTCAATGTTGTTTAATTGTTTTATGTATTCAACCGAGATATTGTGTTTTCTTGCTATACTTTCCAAATTTTCAAGGGGCAAAACAATATGCAATTTTTTATCCAAATTTTTTGCAATTATGATATCCCCTTGTTTTAGTTGTTTGCTTTCTACAACACAAAATTGTTCAACAAGGTTATATTCTTTGCAAAAGTTTTTTAATGTTGTGTCTTCCATAACTCTAAAGGCTCTAAAAGTTATATAATTTTCTAATTGTTCCATTTCCCCACCTTATATACATTTATTAAAACTTTTTATCAAAAATTAAAAGTTGTGTTAACGGTTTTAAAAATTAGTACTAACTTTTTGTCGTAAAATAGGTAAATTTGCAATAGATATATATATGCATATATGTGCAAAAATGTTTACAAGGGGTGAACAATTTGAAAAAACTTGCAAAGGCACTTATGGTTCTCACATCGTTTTCTGTTTTAACAAGATTTTTAGGCTTTATATTTAGGATATTTTTATCAAGACTCGTAGGGGCAGAAGGTCTTGGCATTTATCAAATTGCTTTCTCTATATTTATGGTTTTGGAAACATTTATATCAAGCGGGCTTCCGCTTATTGTAAGCAAACAAACCGCCATTTATAGTGATAAAAAAGATAAAAAAAGCGAAATGGGCACTGTTACCGCTTCGCTTATAATTGGGATTGCAACTTCCCTTGTCATTTGTTTAGTCGTTTTTATCTTCAACAAACTTTTCTCTCAATTGTTTACAGATACAAGGTGTCTTGTTATTTTGTTTATCCTTTTGCCTTCTCTTGTTTTTTCAAGTGTGTATACTATGCTTAGGGGAAATCTTTGGGGACATAAAAAATATTTTTATGTATCTCTCACCGAATTTATTGAACAAGTTGTTAGAACAATTTTGACGGTTTTGTTTTTGGGTGTTTTGAGTTTTTCACTAGAAAAAGTTTTTCTTGCAAGCATAAGTTATGTTGTATCTTGCATAATTTCAAGTTTTGTCGTGTTTTTGTTGTTTAAAAAAAATGGTGGGCAATTGGGTTCTCCAAAAGGATTTTATAAAAAAACAATCAAATCTTCTCTACCTATAACCTTGGTTAGAGTTGTGTCTAGTTTGCTAATGCCTATTATTTCGCTAATAGTTCCATATAAACTTGTTTCAATAGGATACACAAACGAACAAGCACTCGCAATTTTTGGGGTTGCCCTTGGAATGAGTTTTCCACTTCTTTATATCCCTTCTACCCTTATTGGCTCTCTTTCAATGACAATTATTCCAGAATTGTCATCTGCCGTCTACACACAAAAATATGACTATATAAAAAACAAAATAAATTTTTCAATAAAGTTTGCTATTTTTGTATCCTTTGTTTTTGTTCCCTTGTTCTTTTCGTTGGGTAGTCCCATTTGCTTGTTTTTTTACAACAATTTAGATGCGGGCTATTATCTTAGTTATGCTAGTTTTCTCATTGTGCCAATTTGTTTGAGTGGAGTAACAACTTCTTGCCTAAACGCACTCAATTTAGAAACCCGTGGATTTGTTCATTATATTATTGGGGCAATTTTACTTGTTGTTTGCGTAACATTTTTTACAACCTATTTGGGAATTTTATCTCTTGTTTGGGGTATGGCACTTTGCCTTGGTGTTGCAAGCATTCTCAACATATTTATGTTAAACAAGAAACTAAAAGACAATTTTTTCAACTTAAAGTACCTATTTTTTGCTTTTTTATCTAGTTTAACAAGTATGTTTGCTTCAAAATGGGTTTTTAACTTGGTTTGCTCCTTTATTCCATTGTTCTTTTCTCTTGCTATTGCTTGCATTGTTGGAACACTTTTTTATTTTGCCTTTTGCTTAATTTTTGATATGTACGATTTATCTTTCCTTAAATTGAAAAAAGATAAAAACACCAAGATTTTACAAACAAAATAAATAATAAAAGGAGTTTTATTTATAAGAATTCTCCTTTTTATTTTACATTAACAATGTCAAAAATTTACTTTATCAACAAAAGACAACTTTAACTTTATTATTTTATTGTTATTTTACAACAAATTTGCATAAAAAAGATGATTTTTGGCAATAAAAAAGGTATGTTAACGTTGGTTCTTCGGTCAATTATTATATATTGCATTGTACTTATTGCTGTACGTCTTATGGGTAAAAGACAAATTGGGGATATGCAACCTTTTGAACTTGTTGTTACACTTATCATAGCCGACCTTGCTTGTATCCCTATGTCAGATGTGTCAATTCCTATCGTCTTTGGCATTGTCCCACTTTTGACACTTGTTGTTTTGCACCATATATTTACTTTTGCTAACAGAAAAAGTGTGCTTATTCGCAAAATTCTCAATGGCAAACCTGTCATTGTAATTGACGAAAAAGGGATAAACTACAATGCTTTGAAAAGTTTAAATATGACAATAAATGATTTGACAGAAGGGCTACGTGTTGCAAATTGTTTTGAAATTGATAGCGTTGCATATGCAATTGTGGAAACAAATGGCAATATAAGTGTGCTTTTAAAATCAAATGCAACTCCTGTAACAAACGAAAATATGAATTTGAAAACAGACGAAAGTGTACTTAATGTTATAATAATAAATGACGGAAAAATAATTGAAGAAAATTTAAAGAGTTTAAATTTAAATAAAAATTTTATAAACAAAATCTTAAAGGAACAGGGGGTTAAAAGAACGGCAGACGTGCTTATTTGCACAATAAATTCGCTTGGAAAATGCTTTTTTCAAGAAAAAAACAAACAATGCAAGACCTTTCAATTGGAGATAAAAAAATGAAAAGAACAATTGCTGTCATTGTTATTATTTTGATAATTGCACTCATTTGCATACTTGAAGAATTGGTTGTTAAAAATGTAACGACCACTTTTAGCACTCAATCGCAAGCCCTTTATGAACAAATATCAAACAACAATTCAAATATAAAAACAAAGGAAATTGTACAAGACTACAACAATTTAAACGCCTTTTGGGAAAAGGAAAAGCACAAATTATGCTACCTTACAAATTATGATAAAATTAGGAACATTGATGAAAGTATGTCAAGGCTAAATTATGCGATACTAAACAATGATTTTTCTCTTGCAATAGACAATATATCAATAATAATTTCCTTTGGCGACTTTTTGCACTATTTTATGGGGTTTAATATAAACAATTTGTTTTAAAACAAAAAAAGGAGAATCACCTTTATCAAGTAAAACTCCTTTTTTATAAACTTAAAAAGATTATTTCATATAAATTAACATTATAATCAATATTTCAATGCCAAAAATAAATAGTAAACAATAAAATAATTTTGACTTAAACAACTTTGCAAAAAAGTTGCTCTTTATCGTTTTTCTTTCCGCATTTTTAAAATATTTTTTTGATATTGCTTGGTCATAGTTTTCCCCTGTGCGAGTGCGTTGCGGACGATTTTTGTTGGTCTTTACATTCAAAAGCAAATCATAATCTCTACGCTTTTCAGGGTCTTTTAGTATGCTATATGCTTCCGTAAGGGTTGCCGTATATTGTTGAGCATAAGCCTTATCCCCCGCATAAATATCAGGGTGATACTTTGACACAAGGGCAATAAAAGCGGACTTTATCTCTTTGTCGGTTGCATTTTGCTTAATTTTTAAAATCTCGTAATAATTTTCCACAAAATAATTATATCTTTTTTTGCAAAAATAATCAATAGAATAAATACATTTTATAAAAAGCAAAAATTAGATATAAAA
>CAZLYY010000047.1:0-5019 GCA_964563895.1 uncultured Christensenella sp.
AGATCACAAAATGTTACTCGTAAGTTTGTTGTAAAAGCAAAAACAACAACATCTGTTGACACATCAACAATTGTTGGCACAGTTTTGATTGTTATTTCAGCACTTATTCTTGCTGGTATCATTGTTTACCTTGTTCGTGGGGTTAAACTTCTTCCAAAAAAGAACAAAAAAGCTTCAAAAAAAGCAGACAAAAAGACTGACAACAAAGTAGAATAATAATTTAAAAATTATAAAAACACACTCTTGAGAGATAATACTCTTGAGAGTGTTTTTTTTGTGGTTTATAAAATTTTTTATTTGTTTATTAAAGTCAATTAAAAAACTACTAAAAAATTTTTACATAAAAATTAACAATAAAAATACATTGTACTTTTGTGGTGTGTGTGCTAAAATTGTTAGGAAAGGAGAGCAAATGGGGTACGATTTACATTCCAATTATTCGCTTTGTGGCGACCAACCGCAAGCGGTAAAAAGTATTGTTGACGGAATAAATGCGGGGTTAAAGGAACAAGTTTTGCAAGGTGTTACGGGTAGTGGCAAGACTTTCACTATGGCAAATATTATAAAGCAAGTCAACAAGCCAACCCTTGTGCTTGCTCACAACAAGACTCTTGCTGGGCAACTTTGCAATGAGTTTAGAGAGTTTTTCCCAAACAATCGTGTGGAATATTTTGTATCCTATTATGATTATTATCAACCAGAAGCATATATTGTCAAAAGTGATACTTATATTGAAAAAGATGCTTCAATAAACGATGAAATAGACAAACTTCGCCACTCCGCCACTTGCTCCTTGCTTGAAACGGACAATGTTATTGTTGTTGCTTCCGTTTCTTGCATTTATGCTTTGGGTGCACCGCAAGAGTATTATGATATGAGCATTTCCATTCGTGCGGGGGAAGATTATGACAGGAACGACATTATTCGTCGCCTTATTGAGATAAGATACGAACGCAATGATATTGATTTCAAGCGGTCAACTTTTCGTGTAAAAGGGGACACTTTGGATATAATTCCTGCAAACTATGGTGAAAAGGCTGTTAGAATTGAATTTTTTGATAAAACGGTGGAAAGAATTTATGAGTTTGATGTCGTTTCTGGCAAACCAATTTGTGATTTAAAGCATATCGCAATTTTCCCCGCAACTCACTATGCTGTGAAAAGCGAAGAACTTCAAAAAGCACTTGAAAAAATTGCACAAGATAGAGATATAGAAGTTGCACAATTTGAAAAGGAAGGCAAACTTATAGAAGCCCAAAGACTTAAAGAACGTGTGAGTTATGATATAGAAATGATGCGAGAAGTGGGTTATTGTAGCGGAATTGAAAATTATTCAAGATATTTTGACGGAAGAAAACCCGGTCAAGCGCCATTTACTTTGTTAGATTATTTTAAAGACGACTTTTTGCTTTTCGTTGACGAAAGCCATATCACTTTGCCACAAGTAAGGGGTATGTTTAATGGGGACAAAATGAGAAAAAGTGCTTTGGTTAACTATGGTTTTAGGTTAAAGTCTGCTTTTGACAATCGACCACTTAATTTTGATGAGTTTAATGAAAGAATAAATCAAGTTGTTTATGTTTCTGCAACACCTTCAAGTTATGAATTGTCGCGTGCCGAAAATGTCGCAGTGCAACTCATTCGTCCAACCGGTTTGCTAGACCCAATTGTAGAAGTCCGACCAACCAAATATCAAGTTGATGATTTGATTGACGAAATAAGGACAACAATAGAAAAGGGTGGGCGTACTCTTATAACCACTTTGACAAAAAAAATGGCGGAAAGTTTGACGGAATATTTGACGGAATACAACTTGAAAGTTCGTTATATGCATTCGGATATTGATGCACTTGAAAGGTTGGATATTATTCGTGGCTTGCGGAGTGGTGCTTTTGATGTCTTGATTGGGATAAATCTTCTTCGTGAAGGGTTGGATATTCCAGAAGTTATGCTTGTTGCCATTTTAGATGCGGATAAGGAAGGCTTTTTGCGAAGTGAAACTTCTCTTATTCAAACAATAGGCCGTGCTGCAAGAAATAGCGAATCTCGTGTAATTATGTATGCCGACAATATGACCGAATCTATGAGAAATGCAATAAATATAACCAACGAAAGACGACAAATTCAACAAAAATACAATGATGAGCACCATATTGTGCCAAAAACAATTATAAAAGGGTTGTCAAGTGTGCTTGAAATAAGTTCAAAAAGCAAGCCACCAAAAGCCGATGAAAAACTTTCTCGCAAGGAAATCTCTCAAGAAATTGACCGCTTGAAAAATATGCTAGAAGTTTGCGTCCGTTCGCTTGATTTTGAGAGTGCGATAAAACTTCGTGATAGAATTGCGGAACTAAAAGTTGCACTTAACAACTAAAAGTAAAAAAACTTGTGTTTTTGTGTAAAATATCATTATTTTGATATAAAAGGACTGAAAATGGAAGAAAATATTATAATCAAAGGGGCAAAGGAAAATAATTTAAAAAATATCAACCTTGTTTTGCCTAGAAATAAATTGATTGTTTTTAGTGGGGTGAGTGGCTCTGGCAAGTCAACTCTTGCTTTTGATACCATTTTTGCGGAAGGGCAAAGGCGATTTATAGAGTCGCTATCTTCTTATGCTCGCCAATTTTTAGGGCAAATGGGAAAACCAAATGTTGAAAGTATTGAAGGGTTGTCCCCCGCTATTTCAATTGACCAAAAGACGACTTCGCATAACCCACGTTCAACAGTTGGGACGGTTACAGAGATTTACGACTACTTGCGTCTACTCTTTGCTCGTCTTGGCACTCCTTATTGCCCAAATTGCAACAAGCCTATATCCACAATGAGTGTTGACAACATTGTTGACAATATTATGTCTTTTGAGCAAGATTCAAAGGTTATAGTCATTGCCCCTATTGTAAGACAAGAAAAAGGAAGTTTTCAAAAACTTTTTGATGATTTAAAAAAAGACGGATATGTTCGTGTTGAAGTTGATGGGGAAATTCGTGAACTAAATGAAGATATAAAACTTGATAAAAATTTCAAACACGATATAAGTGTTGTTATTGATAGGTTAAAAATAAGGGCGGACAATTTTAGTCGTCTTACACAAAGTGTGGAAACGGCATTGAAACTTTCCAATGGTCTTGTTGTCGCAAATATCAATGGCAAGGATAATGTCTACAACAATTCATATGCTTGCGACACTTGTGGGTTTAGTTTTGAAGAAATTTCCCCTAGATTTTTTAGTTTCAATAGCCCTTTTGGCGCTTGCGATATGTGTTCTGGACTCGGTTTTACAACCGATATTGATGAAAATTTGATTATTAAGGACAAAAACAAAACTTTGCGTCAAGGTGGAATGAGAATTTCTACTTGGACAATGGAGGTGTCAAATATAAGCGAAATGTATCTCAATGCACTTTCAAAAAAATATAATTTTAGTCTTGACGTGCCTATAAAAGATTTGCCAAAAAAAGTGATGGATATTCTTCTTTATGGCAACAATGGGGAAGAATTAGACTTGACTTATGGAGCAAAATCAAAGTGGACAGGCAACTATAAAGGGTCATATGAAGGCATTATCCCAAATCTTAGAAGACGTTTTAGAGAGTCGAAGTCCGAATATGCAAAACAAGAAATTGCAAAATTGATGAGAGAAAAAGAATGTAGTCATTGCCACGGCAAAAGACTCAATGAAAAAGCACTTTCAATATATGTTGGCAAGAAAAATATTGTTGAACTTACTGATATGAGTGCTAGCGACTTGCTTGAATTTTTTAATAAATTAACCTTTAAAGATAGCGAAAAGGCCATTGCCGAGCCTATTTTGAAAGAAATTGTTGCAAGACTTAATTTCCTTTGCGATGTTGGACTTGATTATTTGACTTTAAGTAGAATGTCAAGAACCCTTAGCGGTGGTGAAGCACAAAGAATACGACTTGCCACTCAAATTGGGAGTGGACTTGTAGGTGTTTTGTATATTTTAGATGAGCCAAGCATTGGTTTGCATCAATATGACAACGAAAAATTGTTAAATTCTTTAAAGAAACTTCGTGATCTCGGGAACACTCTTATTGTGGTAGAGCACGATGAAGATACCATTCGTTCGGCGGATTACATCGTTGATATTGGCAAATTCGCTGGTGTCAATGGTGGAAAAGTTGTCGCACAAGGAACGGTTCAAGATATAATTGATAGCAAAGATTCTTTGACAGGAAAATTTTTATCTGGTGAAATGTCAATCGAAATTCCAAAAACAAGGCGAAAACCTACGGATTTTATTTCAATAAAAGGTGCAAAGCAAAACAATCTCAAAAATTTATCTGTTGATATTCCGCTTAATGTTTTGACTGTGGTTACGGGGTTATCTGGTAGTGGAAAAAGTAGCCTTATCAACGAAGTTTTGTACCCAGCCGTTTCAAATTTGGTTATGAAAACAACTTTGCCTGAAGGGAAATACAAATCTATTGCTGGAGTTGATAAAATTGACAAAGTTATCAACATAGACCAATCTCCTATTGGGAAAACTCCAAGAAGCAACCCTGCAACTTATATTGGGCTTTTTACCCTTATTAGAGAACTTTATGCTTCAACTATGGACGCAAAAGAAAGGGGATACACAAGTGGACGATTTAGTTTCAATGTCAAAGGTGGACGATGTGAAACTTGTGAAGGAGATGGCGAGAAGAAAATAGAGATGTACTTTTTGCCTGATGTGCACGTTCCTTGCCCTGATTGTAAGGGGAAAAGATACAACAAAGAAACTTTGCAAGTCAAGTATAAAGGGAAAAACATTAGCGATGTTTTAAATATGACTGTTGAAGAAGCCTTAGCCTTTTTTGACAATATTCCTTCAATAAAAAATAAAATACAAGCACTTTTTGACGTAGGACTTGGATATATAAAACTTGGTCAAAGTGCAACTACTTTGAGTGGTGGAGAAGCACAAAGGGTAAAACTTGCAAGCGAACTTTGCAAAAGGGATACCGGAAAGACTCTTTATATTTTGGACGAACCAACGACAGGACTTCATTC
>CAZLYY010000048.1:0-4893 GCA_964563895.1 uncultured Christensenella sp.
AAGTAGCAACATAGAAAATGAAATTATTGCACGATATTTGTCAAGTGGAAGACAAAGGGTAAGGAGTATAAAGAATGCCCCAAAAGTTGCACAATAGGAAATAAGTGTACTAACAAGTCCCGGCTGTTGAGTTATTGCACAAAAAATGTAACAAGCGATACTACTTAAAAACAAAATCAATGCGCCCGGCAATGCCTTTGAAGAAAGACTTGCGATAAAAGAGCCATTTATTCTATCTTTTGTAGGTTGCAAAGCAAGGAAGAATGCCGGTATGCCTATAAAGAATGTTTCCCAAACAAAGAGTTGATTTGGTTGCAAAGGATATTCATATGAAGCGGAAATAAGGACAAAAATTGTCAAGAAAATAGAGAAGAATGTTTTTGTAAGGAATAAACTTGACGCCTTTGAAATGTTGTTGATGACTCGCCTGCCTTCGCCCACAATGCTTGGCATAGCGGAAAAATTGTTGTCCAACATAACAAGGTCGCTAGCACTTCTGGTTGCTTCGCTTCCACTTGCCATAGCAATGGAACAATCGGATTCCTTGAGTGCCAAAATGTCGTTTACACCATCACCTGTCATTGCAACTTTTTTGCCACTTGCTTTGAGTGCACGAATCAATTCACACTTTTGTTCTGGTGTAACCCTACCAAAAATGTTGTAATCATTGGCAATTTTTGAAACTTCTTCAAGCGACATATTTTCTAGACTTATGCACTTGTCATATCCTACAACTCCAACCTTTTTTGAAATGTTGCTAACGGTGTCAACATTGTCTCCAGAAATGATTTTTATCTCAACATCGTTGTTGTTAAACCAAGCGATCGTTTCTTTTGCGTCTGGACGAATGTTGTCTTCAATTGAAATAATTGCAATAGGAAGATTTTCTTTTGAAATATTTTCATTTATATCTTTTTCTTTTGATTCGCATAAAACTATAACACGATAGCCTTCGCAAGTTAGGTGCTTTATTGTGTCTTTTGTTTCGCTATCAAGATTTTTTGTTACAAATTCTGGTGCACCCAACATATATGTCCCAAGGATAGGGAATTCTACGGCGGAAAATTTTCGTTCGCTACTAAACTCTACAATGTTTTTTGCTTCTTCAATATTTTTTTCTTCTGCCCAAAAGTATTTTGAAAGGGCAATGTTTGTATTGTTTTGAGTCTTTGTTGCTTGCACAAAACTTTGCATTATCTTTGTTATTTCATCGGTTGATTTGCCTATGCCAAGCACACTTTTTACGGACATTGTTCCATCTGTCAATGTGCCTGTTTTGTCAAGGCATAAGACATTTGCACGTGCTAGCATTTCTATACTATATAGGTCTTGCACAAGAGTTTTCTTTTTAGCAAGATTCATAACCCCGACAACCAACGAAACACTTGTGAGAAGAAACATTCCAACCGGCATCATTCCTATGATAGAACCAGAAGTCCTTTCTATAGAAGTCTTTAAATCATAAGAGCCCCTCAAGTCAAGAAAAACCAAAATTCCAAGCGGAATCAAAATAAATCCAATGGAACGGATAATAATGTTGAGTGTTTTTAGAATATCACTTTGATTGTTTTTTAGTTCTCTTGCTTTTTTGATTAATGACGAGCTATAAGTTTCAAGCCCTACTTTTGTGATATGTGTTTTTGCCGTACCATTGATAACATAACTTCCGCCTAAAAGTTTATCGCCAGCCATTTTTTTGATAGGCTTGCTTTCCCCAGTAAGAAGACTTTCGTTTACTTCAACTGTTCCTTCCAAAACTTCGCCATCGGCACAAATTTGGTCGCCACTTTTTATAAAAACAATATCGTCAAGAACAACACAATTTTGTTCAATAAAAATATGTTCGCCATCACGCAAAACTTCAACCTTGCAGTCGTTTATAACACTAATTTTGTCAACAACTTTTTTTGCCCTTATTTCTTGTACCAAACCTATAATCAAATTGCACAAGAAAATCAAAGCAAATGCAACATTTTGTGTGCTACCAATTATAATAAGAACGGTTGCAATAAAAAAACAAATAAAGTTAAACAAAGTAAAGACATTGTCAAAAATAATTTTTGCGTAAGACTTTGAAGTCTTTGTCAAAAGTGTGTTTACTTGTTTTTGCTTTTTACGTTCTTCTACTTGTGCTTTTGTAAGCCCATTTTTGAAATCAATATCCAATTGTTCCATAAAATATGTTCCTTTAATTCAATAAAAAGTCTTAACAAAAGTTTTAGTTAAGTTGTTTTACAACACAAGCACAAAGGTCGTCTACAAGATAACGTGCATCTTCACTTTCAAGATCAAAATCTTTGTCAACTTCTTCTGTCAAAGCTCCAATAATTCCACAAAAAGCAAAATTGAGATAAACATCGTCAAGTTTGTAAAGTGTGCCTTCGTCTTCACCCTTTTCGCAAATTTTTGTAAACAAATTGACAATAACTTCACGACATTTGTAAAGCATTTCTGTTATGGTGTCGGCATTGTCTTGACTCAAGAAAGGTGCATAATTGTCCAAAAAAGTCCAAGGCATAACCATCCAAAAGTTTGCTTTCATAGTTATAATAACTGCTTTCAAAAAAGTTTTTAAACTTGCTCTAAAAGTTGTAACTTTGAAATTTGATGAAAAGAATTTTATCATCTTGTTTAGATAGTAAATTATGCTATTAAAAACCATTTCGTCCTTGCTTGTAAAATACTCATAAATTGTACTTTTTCCCATTTCGCAACGCTTTGCAACTTCGGACAAAGTTATTGACTTGTAGTCCACACGGTCGTTAAGCATAGACAAAACTTCTTCATATATCATTTCTTTTTTCATTTTGTAACCTCACTTATATTTTTATCTTTTACTAGTATAAAGATTGTTATACAAAAAGTAAAGTCATTTTGATTAAGTTTATTATATTTTTTCAAGTTTTCTTGCTTTTCCGACCAAGCGGACTACTTTTAAATAGCAACAATTATTGTTTTTTGAATTTCAAAAAAAATAAAGAGTCCGTTTTTGTTGACTTGTGAGTCTAGTATTAAATTGAAAAATTTTTGTATGCAATTTTAAAATATTACACTAAAAAAAGTAGAAAATATTTTTTAAAAGATATATAATACTTTTGTTTAAAAGGAATAACTATGAGAAAAACAAAAATTGTATGCACAATAGGTCCAGCGACCAACAGTTTGGAAAAGATTGTTGAACTTTTAAAGGCGGGCATGAACGTGGCAAGACTCAATATGAGCCACGGTGATTTAAAGAGCCATCAAGCAACTTTAAATCTTGTAAAAAAGGCAAGAGAAACAACAAAATTGCCTTGTGCAATTATGGTTGATACTTGTGGGCCAGAACTTAGAATTGGAACATTTGAAAATCATAAGATAGAACTTAAAAAGGGGAATAAATTTGTCTTTACAACAAAAAGTGTTGTTGGCAATGAAAATGTTGTTTCTTGTCCATATCCAAGTCTTTTGAAGATTTTAAAGGCTAATCAAAAAATTTATGCAAACAATGGACTTTTGGAATTTGTTGTAAAAGAAATTACGGATAATGATATTGTTTGCCGAGTGTCCGTTGGCGGAATCCTTAGCGACAACAAAAGTATATCTATTCCACACGTTCGTTTGCCACTTCCATATATAAGTGATAAAGATGACAAGAATATAAAATTTGCGGTTAAAAATGATGTTGAGTATATATCGGCGTCTTTTGTGAGTGATAAAAACGATGTTGACTTGCTAAGAAATGCAATAAAAAAGTATGGCGGAAGGCAAGAGATTATTGCTAAAATTGAAAACCTTGAAGGGATAAACAACCTTGATTCAATTATAGATTCTTGCGAAGGAATTATGGTCGCACGTGGAGATATGGGGACGGAAATTCCAATTGAGCAAATTCCTGCCGTTCAAAAAAAGATGATTGCCCATTGCATTGCTCATTCCAAAAAAGTTATTGTTGCAACGGAAATGCTTGAAAGTATGACCTTTCATAGACGTCCAACAAGAGCGGAAACAACCGATGTCGCACAAGCAATTTACGACAAGTCTGGGGCGACAATGCTATCTGGGGAAACGGCAAGTGGAAATTATCCAATTGAAAGTTGCGAAACTATGAAAAAAATTGCACTTGCAACAGAAAAAGTTGTTGCATACGATGATGAATTTTTGTGCGATTATACAAGCAAAGAAGATGATTTGTCTGCCATTGCATATTCTGCGTGTGCTTCTGCAAGAACAGTTGGTGCAAAAGCAATTTTATGTTATACGGACAAAGGGGAAACTGCAAATGCATTGTCTCGTTTTAGACCAAAGGCGGATATTGTCGCTATAACTCACGACGAATATACTTTCAACAAACTTGCACTTACTTGGGGAGTAATCCCAATTTTGGTAAAAGAAGTTGCGACACAAGAAAAAATGCTTTCGTTTGCATTGTCTTGTGCAAAGGAACTCAAACTTGCTAAAAAAGGCGATAAAATTGTGGTTACTTTGGGGTTCCCAATTGCAGAAAAGGGGTTGACAAATGCAATTCAAATATTGGAAATAAAATAATTCTTATGACATCTTTGTTTAACTAAAATTACTTTATTTTCATAAAACAAATAGAATGGAGTTTTTCCAACAATCTCTATTGGTTGACAAAAGTGAAAAAATTATATATAATAGAAATATAAAATTAAAAGGAAGAAGAAAAATGGGTTATATTCATTGGAGTTCTATATTTATTTTTTTGGTTCTAGGTTTGCTTGGATTGTGGGTTGCATTTAGTTTTCTTAACAAAAATGGGCTTATTCTCTTTTCAATTATTGCTGTTGCTCTCACCTATATTTTAGGAGGAGCACAATTTGGGGAATCGAATATCGTTCCTTTTGGGGCAATTTTGATGCCACTTGTATATTTTTCTTTGATTGTTATGTA
>CAZLYY010000049.1:0-2443 GCA_964563895.1 uncultured Christensenella sp.
ACAAAACAATATACAACGGTTTCAACTGGTTATGAAGATTACAAAGATACGTTGTCTTCCATAAGGGGTAGCATAACTATCAATACACGTTTCTCAACTTTGTTTAGCGAACTAAAAACATTAACAACTAATATTGAGACAATAAAAAACATAAAAAGTGTAGAAACATTTAAGAACAATTCAGATGTTGGGAGTATCCTAGACACAATTGAAAATATGTCCGCAATTGATGGCGAATCTGTTGCAAAGAGTTTGACAAGGACTTTGACAAATACTTTGATAAATTCAGTAGATGAAACAAACAAGACAACTTATGAGACAAAAATAAATGAAGTTTTGGAAGAACAAGGTTTTGACGGTCATACAAAGGGAGATGCAAATTATTATTCAGACTTGATTAGCGCCCTTAAAACAGAACTAAGTTAGTAGATTTTCTTAAAATATTTTTATAAAAGGCGAACAAAATACGCATTGTGCGGAATTGGTCGCCTTTTTATATTGTTTTTACAAATTATTAGAATCGCAATAAAAAACACATTGTTTTTGTTTGCTTTTTTAAAATATTTATATTAAAATTATTTATAGTTAGGGACAAACTTAACGGAAAAAGGAAGGTATAGGACTTTGTTAAAAATTTCAGACATTAGAGTAAGAATCATTAAAAAGGAAGACAGCAAACTCAAGGCAGTTGCTTCAATGACAATTGACGAATGCTTCGTTGTACACGACATCAAGATTGTTGAAGGAACACAAGGTTACTTTATCTCCATGCCAAGTAGAAAAACTGCGGACGGAGAATACAAGGACACTGTTCACCCACTCAACACTGAAACAAGAAATCAAATTGAATCCGCTATTTTGGCAGAATTTGAAAAAGTACAAAAAGAAGAAGCATAACTTTTCTTTTAAATACACTACAATGTTTTTGCAAAAAGTGATTTGAATAAGTCATAAGTTTATGTGTGCGTCAATTTTTGAAATAAAACGACCAAGCAGGTAGGAAACTCCTAACACTTGGTTGTTTTTTTATTACAATAATTTATAAAACATAAAGGTATTTGCTAAGGGCTAGCACTTTTGAAACTAGCGGAATAAAAATAAAGGAACAATGTAAAATAAATACAATGTTCCTTTTTGTATTAGTTTCAAAAGTAATTGGCTAAAATTTATCAATTTTTTGTAAATATATTGGCTTATTTGTAATTATATTTGGCTTAAATTTTATGGTAGTATTTTTAAAAATATTTTTTTTGCTTTCTCTTTTTGCTTTCTATACTTTTTGTTTATCTATTTTTGTCCTTTATACTTTGCAAAACTTTATTTTAAATAAAAAAATGAAGATTATTTTTAACCTTCATTTTAATTTTTCTATAAATCTTCTTCGTCAAAAATGTTTTCTTGTGCGGAAGCAACTTCCTTTTGTACGTGGCGGGCAAGTTTTTTTGTCATCTTTCTACGCAAAACAAACTCAACAACACCATAAACAAGGAAAGAAAATCCAATTAAAAACATTACAATAACAAAAGAATCAAATTGATCATAACTTGCAATTTTTAGATAAGTAAAAGCAAGGGATACAAACACGCACGCAGTCCTAATGTATGATAGTAGTGACCTTTCGCACGACATATATGTTTGTTTCACGGCAAGATTTGTTCTTAACCCTTCAAGTTTCAATTTATTGTTTTCTCTTTTTTCTTCGCTAATTTTTTTTGTTTGAACTTTTTTATTTTCCACTTCTTCTACGGGAATATTTTTTTCTACTTGTTCTTTTTTGCTCACTTTTTTTATTCCTTTTAATTTAACTCTTGTATTTTATTCAACAACTGCAACAAATGACGATTTTTATACAAATATATTAATTATTTTGTGTAAACTAGTCAAATAAATTATAAAAATTGGTAAAAATAATAAAAAAATAAAATTTGTTTGACAAATCATAAAAAAAATCTAAAAGAGGGTTGTTTTCTTTTGATTAATATGATAAAATATTTACAATAGAAAAAGGGGAAACACAATGGAAGAAAAATATTTAAGTTTTGAAGAATTTAAAAATAATCTTATAAATGACGAGAAAAGAAAGGCTGATGTCAAAAAAATTAAAGAAGATGCTGTTGATATATCTTATTGGAAACAGGTTGCAGATGATGAACAAAATTCTTTTGAAAATCTTAATCCTGTTCAAATGGAAAGAGAAAAAAAGATGTACAAGGCTAAAATGACTGAAGCAGACTATGATGCAGAGGGCTTTATTCCAGCATATTTAAAATATCTTAGAAGTATTGGACGAAAGAATAATAAATCTGTTTGTTTAAGATGGGTTTCGCAAGACGAAAAAGACGCTTTAGATGAGCTGGAAGATTCAGATAGTTTAAAAGAATTGGGCTCATATTTTACAAATCATAGTTTGTCAGATTACAATTATTCACCAAATAAAAAATAT
>CAZLYY010000049.1:2543-4778 GCA_964563895.1 uncultured Christensenella sp.
CCAAAAGAGAATACAAAAAAGTGTTCTCTTTTTTTATATTTAAAATTTTAAACCAAATATGTTGATTTTTTTGACAAAATGTTGTATTTTTAGATAGGTAAAAGAAGGAATATTATGAAACTATTAGATTTAAGGACTTTAGACAAAACTTTAGACGAAAGAAAAGACACAACTGTTGAAATTGGCGGTTGGGTGAGAAGTGTTAGAGATAACAAAAATTTTGGATTTATCAATTTGAATGATGGAACAACCTTTAAAGGTATTCAAATTGTTTTCAATGCTAGCGATTTTGAAAATTATAGCGAAATTGCAAAATTAAACACTGGTAGCAGTATAAAATGCACTGGGACAGTTGTTTTGACACCAAACAACAAGCAACCTTATGAAATTCACGCAAAAAACATTGAAATTTTGTGCAAGACAGATTCCGATTATCCTTTGCAAAAGAAGGGTAGCACACTTGAATTTTTGAGAGAGCAAGCCTATCTTCGCCCAAGGACAAATCTATTCAATGCAGTTTTTCGTGTGAGAAGTGAAGCAAGTTTTGCTTTGCATAAATTTTTTAATGAAGAAGGATTTGTTTATCTTCAAGCCCCAATTTTTACATCAAGCGATTGTGAAGGCGCAGGGGAACTTTTTAGAGTAAGTACACAAGATATTTATTCTGGCAAAAAACTTGACCCTAAGGACGAACTTTTTGGAAAGTCGGTCTATCTTTCTCCATCTTGTCAACTTGAAGGGGAAACTTTTGCTCTTGCATTTGGCAAAACTTATACTTTTGGGCCAACTTTTAGAGCGGAAAATAGCAACACTGTAAAACACGCCAACGAGTTTTGGCACCTAGAACCTGAAATGGCATTTTATGAACTATTTGACGATATGGACGTTATGGAAAAAATGATAAAGTATGTCATCAAATATCTTTTTGAACATTGCAAGGCAGAACTAGAATTTTTTGATAGTTTTGTTGAAAAGGGTTTGATTGAAAAACTAAAACTTGTTGAAACAAGCGATTTTGCAAGAATAACTTATACAAAAGCAATTGAAGACCTTGAAAAGAATAACGATAAATTTGAATACAAAGTGCATTGGGGTAGTGATATCCAAACGGAGCACGAAAAATATTTGACACAAGTTGTATATGGCAAACCTGTTTTTGTTTATGATTATCCAAAAGAAATAAAGGCTTTTTATATGAAAGTCAATGACGACAACAAAACGGTCAAAGCAACCGACTTGCTTGTCCCTGGCATTGGAGAACTTTGTGGTGCTAGCGAAAGGGAAGAAAGATATGATGTGCTTTTGAGTCGTATTCGTGAACTTGGACTTAACGAAAAAGATTATTGGTGGTATCTCAACCTTAGAAAATTTGGCAGTGTAAAGCATAGCGGATTTGGGCTTGGGTTTGATAGACTTGTTATGTATGTAACGGGTATGCAAAACATTCGTGATGTTATCCCATTCCCACGTACACCAAAAAATTGTGAATATTAATTTTTATTGTAAAAATATAAAAGGAGTGATGCATAAAAGCATAACTCTTTTTTTATTTAAAACAATGTTTTGCAATAAATCATATAAAGATATTATGGAATATAAAAAAGTTTTCTTTGTGGGGATAAATGGTGTGAGTATGAGTGCGCTTGCACTTTTAACTTTTAAAATGGGCATAGATGTGGCGGGCAGTGATAAAAATTGTGGAAAATTTGCAAATAAACTCAAAAAAATGGGGATTAAGGTTTACTCAACTCATAGAAAAAGCAACATAAAAGGGTGCGATTTGGTTGTTTTTTCTGGGGCGATAGGTGATGACAACAACGAACTCATACAAGCAAAAAGACTAAATATAAAGACTATGGAAAGGTCGCAATATTTGGGGCTAATTTCACAAAGTTATGGTAATGTTATTGCAATCTCTGGCTCACATGGGAAAACCACTACAACGGCGATGATAGGATATATCTTTTTGTTGGCAGGACTAAATCCCACTGTGCATATTGGTGGGGAACTAAAAATATTTGGGGGCAATCTCCTTGTGGGCGGAAAACAATTTTTTATAACCGAAGCGTGCGAATTTAGGGATAGTTTTTTAGAATTAAAACCCAACGTTTCCGTTGTAACAAACATAGAAAAAGAACACCTTGACTTTTTCAAAACTTTTAAAAACGAAGTGGCTTCTTTTAAAAAATTTGTAAATAATACAAAGATAAAATGTTTTGCAAATGAAAAAACAAA
>CAZLYY010000050.1:0-4724 GCA_964563895.1 uncultured Christensenella sp.
GTCATAAGTTTTATTTGTTGTTGTTCAGAAATTTTGCCAATAGATGCTTCGTGCGTGAGCATTGCATCTTTGTGATTTGCAATAATTCTTGGAGTGGAAATAATTTGCGATTTATCACTCAAAATGCCATCACATTCAACGTGCCCAAAGCACTCATTGTTGCCTTCAACATTGCTCACAAATTCTTGACGGCTTTTGCCTTGTGCGACCGAGCGAGAAACAACATCAACTTTGGAATTTTTTCCTTTTAAATTTACATCAAATTGAGTTTTTACTTGCTCGTTCCCTTGAGTGAGCAAACTCTCTTTTACAATAAAAGTAGATTTTTCGCCAACGACAGCGGAAGTTGTTCTTGTACTTTTTGTAACTCCACCAAGTTGAACCATTTCCATTTCAAGTTTAGAATTTTTTCCAATATATGCTACGGTTACTGGGTCTAGATTTCTTTCCGCACTTTTTTTGCCCATTCCAAAATGTTTTTCCACATATCTTACGTGCGAATTGTTGCCCACGTGAAAGGTGTGTATTCCGTTGTGAGAAGACATTTTGTCCCCGCTATTATGCACCCCACACCCAGCGACAATAAGAACATCACAATTGTCGCCAACATAGAAATCGTTGTATACTTCGTCTTGCATACCGCTTGCGTTTAGAATAACTGGGATATGCACGCTTTTGTTTTTCGTGCCGGGCTTTATAACAATGTCAATGCCGTCTTTATCCTTTTTGGATAAAATATTTATATCTTCCGTTGTCTCTCTAGAAAGCAATTTCCCATTTTTTCGTATATTGTATGCCCCTTGTGGAACCCCGTGCAAATCGGCTATTTTTTCTAACAAAAGTTTGTCTATTCTATCCATTTTGCACCTCATTCAATCTTCCGCAAGTTTGATTTTCAAGAAGATGTTTCATTTTTTCAAAAGTCCCTTCGCCTTCAATTTTTCCCTTTTTTAAAAGAACAATTTTATCCGCAATTTCAATAAGTCGTCTTTGGTGGCTTATGACAAGAAAGGTCTTTTTTTCGTTTTCAAAAAGTTTTACCAATGCATCAAAACTCCACAAGTCTATCCCTGCTTCTGGCTCATCACAAATATTTATTTCGCTATTTTTTGCAAGAAGAACAGCAAGTTCAATTCGCTTTAATTCTCCGCCAGAAAGTTTGTTGTCCACTTCTCTATCAATATATTCTCTTGCACAAAGTCCTACACGAGATAAATATTCGCACGCACTAGACACACTATTTTTTGCTCCGCTTGCAATGTCAATAAGGTCCTTGACTGTCAGTCCCTTGAAAGTTGTTGGTTGTTGAAAAGCATATCCAAAGCCCAATTTTGCACGAGAAGAAATATCTAGTTTTGTTATGTCTTGCCCATTATACACAATTTGCCCGCTTGTAGGGGACAAAATCCCCATAAGTATTTTTGCCAAAGTTGACTTGCCACTCCCATTTGGCCCTGTTATAACCAAAAGTTGCTCATCGTCCACAACAAAAGATATGTTGTCTAAAATTCGTTTTGTTTGCCCGTCTTGAACAACTTCATAAATTAAGTTTTTTACTTGTAACATTTAGTCTCCCTTTACAAAACAATTAAAGCACAACACAAGAAAAAATGCAAGTTATACACAATCTATTTTGATATGTTTGTTAAACATTTGACAATAAAATTTTATTTATGTACAATGATTTTGAAGTTTAAGGGGATTTGTCCCCCAAAAAAAGAAAGGAGAAAAAATGGACGAAGACGAAGAACTTAATTATCGTTATGACACACAACTCTTGATTGACGGAAAAGATTTGGACGATGAAAAAATAAGAGATTATTTCAACACAAAATTTATTGGAGATTGCCTTTTGGTTGTTGGGGATAGCGAACTTATCAAAATTCACTATCACACAAACGAACCTTGGAAAGTGCTAGAATATTGCTCCACTTTGGGCGAAATATACGACATTGTTGTTGAAGATATGTTCCGCCAATCAAAAGGACTTATGGGTTAAAATATAAAAAGGACAATTTGCAAAGTCCTTTTTTTATGCAATAAATTGTACTAAACAATATTTTGTGATATGATTTAAACATCGCTTTTATAATATATATCATAAAAAAATCAGGTTGTTGCTACACCTGATTTTTTATTTTTACAAAAACAATTTTGTTTTATCTTTAATTTGCATTATCTTCTTGTGAATCAACTGTTCCTTGTCCGCCGTCATAAGTTCCTGTTGTAGGATTTGTTATTGTTTGATAAGTCCCATTTGTTGTTGTTGAAAGAAGAAGAGTTTCAATTGTTCCGCCTTCATAAACTAATTTTGCTGCACAATTTGTATCATACTCAACATAAACATTTGTGATATTGCCACCTGTTATCGTTGTTTGTGCTGATGGAGAAGCAGAAGAGTTGGAGTTGACAAACAATCTTCCGATTGTTCCACCAGAAATTTCAGCAACTACTTCAGAGCCCATCCAAAGATCACGTGCATATTGCGTATAGTCTGTCATATTATCTGTATTGCCTGTTATGTTTCCACTTGTCATTTTGAAAGTACTCTTTCCTGTCATATAGACACCACCAATATAACTACTCCCAGCATTGCCACGTGTTATTGTTGCACCATCAACTATCAAGCCTTCACCTTTAACAACAACTGCTCTTCCCCTGTTGTTTGCATCAATAGTTACATTTTTGAGAGTTAAAACAACTCTGTTGTCTGCATTATTATCACTAGGAACACTAATTAATGTGCCTGAATGAGCCTCACTTGCTGTTATTGAATACTTGTTTTGTCCATCAATTGTAAGAGTTTTTGAAACTGTAACAACTTTATCTGTAGAGATATTTTTTAAAAGTACAATTGTTTCACCATTTTGTACATTTGTAAGTGCTTCTTGCAATGTTGAATAGAAAACTTTGTTTTCGCCTTCGCCAATTGTTGCTTCTGCTGTATAACCACATTCACAAACACCATCTACATATGAATGTTGTACTTTTGCTGTCTCATATTGACATACATCACATTTTTGCCAATGTTGAGTTTCATTATATTCATAAGTTGTATAAGTATGTTCTGCTTTATCTTGGATATGAGTTTCATTTTCGCAACTTGCAACTTCACAAGCATGCCAGTGATTTGTTGCATCGTTTGACCAAGTTTCGGCAGTCTTGTGTTCTGCAACTGTCTTTGTTGATGCATCATATGTAAATTCTTTTATTGTAAAGTTTGTCAAATTATTGATTGTTGCAAAATATTGTGTTGTGTCTGCCAAGTGATAATATTCTATTTGAGAGTTTTCTCCCAAAACAGTAAATCTACCACCAGAGATAGTAAATGTTGGGTTTCCGCCTTTGTAATTTTCTCCTGTTGTTGTATCTATTATGATTGCAGAACCAGTTGTTTTTCCACCATTAGTACTTGAACCATATGCAACTTTTGGTGCGGTTGCATTGAAAGAACCATCTGCTATGTTTACTGTACCACATTTAACATACACAGCCGTTCCACCAGTTATTGTTCCGCCATTGATTGTCAATGTCCCAGAGTTTGGCATATATATGCCTGCATTGTCATAATTGTTTTCACTTGTAGCAGGAATATATTCACAATTTATTTCAGCACCTTCATTGATAGTAATGCTTACTTCGCCTCTCCCCTTGGTACCATTTCCACAAACAGCCAAGTTTGGAGCAGACACTTTACCACTAATTTCTACGGAAGCCTTGAATACAACTTGAACACCACAACAACTAGCAGATCTTGCCTTGTTAGCATCAATTTCAAAGTCGCTTTCAATCACAACCTTTGAACTATTTGTTGCATGAACAGCCCTTGCTTGTGATTCAACTTTTCCATTCTTGAGTGTCAAGACAACATTTTCCCCTGCGACATAGAAACATCTATCTTCTGATGTAACTTTGTGTCCGCCAAAGTCAAGTGTTAAAGTCTTTTCTATGGAAGCAACATATTTATCTCCAGTCCTTTTTGTACTATATTCTTCCACATCAACCATATTATTTTCTTTTGTAAAATCCAAATCTTTCAAGAGTACAATTGTATCGTTTTCATTTGCTCCTGCAATTGCTTCTGCAAGTGTTGCATAGAAAACTCTGTTTTCGCCATTGCCAACAACTGCTACTACGTGTGCTTCATCTATGTCGTTGCAAACTTTGCAAACATAGTTTTCATAATCGTGTTCTGCTTTGTCGTATGTTTCTTCACAATCTTCCACTGTGCAAGCATGCCAGTGATAGGTTTCGTCTGTTGACCATTCTGTTACAGCCTTGTGTTCTAGTGGTGTTTCTGCACAAGCAGACATCATAAAAATGCAAGGTGCAATGAGTGAGCCAAACAACAATGTAGATAAAATTTTGTTTTTCTTTTTCATCTTTTTCCCCTTTTATTTTTTTCTAGAATTTGTGTTGTAGTCAAGTTTTGCAACAATTAAGATAAACTCAACTACGTCCCCAAATTCCTTGTAAAAGCATAATATCATTTTGTTTGCAATATGTCAAGGTAATATCATTTTAACCAAAAATTTTTGTAAATTTTGACAAAAAAATTAAGTCCCAAAAATCTAAAATTTTATAGCAAAAAAATCAATCTAATTCCTATTTTATCAAAACATATCTTGTGCAACTGCAATATCCATTGTAAAACAAAAAGTATCTTTGTTTTGAATTTAATTATTAAAATTGTTTACAAAATAAAAAAAATAACTAAAATAATT
>CAZLYY010000051.1:0-4520 GCA_964563895.1 uncultured Christensenella sp.
ATAAAAAGTTAGATAATTTATTAAAAAAGGTTTTACTATTTTGTAAGACCTTTTTATATATCAAACAAAACAACTCTCTTTTTTTCTCAAAACACCTAAACAGTTGACAAATTGGGAAGAATTACTTAATATAGAAAAGCAAAAGTTTAACATAAAAAGGAAAAATTATGCTACAAGTTATAAATGTTTCTCTCAATTTTGGGAGCAGAAAATTGTTTAGTGAAGTAAACCTAAAATTTACAAAAGGCAATTGCTATGGAGTTATTGGTGCAAATGGGGCTGGGAAATCCACCTTTCTTAAGTTGCTTTCTGGCGAAATAGAGACAACAAAAGGTGAAATAATTTTAGACAAAAATGAAAGAATGTCCGTTTTGCAACAAAACCAAAACGCATACGATGAAGAAACTGTTTTAAGGACTGTTTTGCTTGGTCATAAACGACTTATGGAAGTTTGGGACGAAAAAGACAAATTGTACGAAAAAGCCGATTTCTCAGAAGAAGATGGTATTCGTGCAGGGGAACTAGAAACGGAATTTGCCGACCTTGGCGGTTGGGAAGCGGAAGGAAATGCCGAAAGTTTGCTTGCTGATATTGGTATCCCAAGTGAATTTTATCAAACAAAAATGAAAGACCTTGATAGCAAATTGAAAGTTAAGGTTCTTTTGGCACAAGCACTTTTTGACAATCCTGACATTTTGCTTTTGGACGAGCCAACAAACAACTTGGACATAAAAACTATTGCTTGGCTTGAAAACTTTTTGTTGAACTATGAGAACACAGTTATAACAGTTTCTCACAACAGACACTTTTTGAACAAAGTTTGTACACACATTTGCGATGTTGATTTTGGCAAAATTTCAATATATGTTGGCAATTATGACTTTTGGTACGAAACAAGCCAACTTATCCTAAGGCAACAAAAAGAAGCAAATAAAAAGGCAGAAGCAAGGGCAAAAGAATTGCAAGACTTTATTGCTAGATTCTCAGCCAATGCAAGCAAAAGCAAACAAGCAACAAGCCGTAAAAAAGAACTTGAAAAACTCACAATTGAAGACATAAAGCCAAGTTCAAGAAAATATCCTTTTATTGATTTCCGTTTTGAAAGACAAATCGGCAACGATATTTTGATTGTTAAAAATTTGACAAAAAAAGGTTTTTTTGAAAATGTAAGTTTTGTTGTAAACAAAGACGACAAAATAGCCTTTTTGTCCGACAATGTAAACTCAATTTCTGCCCTATTCAATTGTATCTCTGGCGAAGATAAAGATTATACAGGCACAGTAACTTGGGGCAAAACAATCACCTATTCCTATCTACCAAAAGAATACAACAAAATGTTTGACACCGACCTTAGCCTTACCAATTGGCTTGGACAATTTAGCAAGGAAAAGGACGAAACATTTCTTCGTAGTTGGCTTGGAAGAATGCTTTTCTCTGGCGAAGAAGCATTGAAGCCTGCAAGAGTTTTGAGCGGGGGCGAAAAAGTAAGATGTATGCTTTCCAAAATTATGCTTGAAAGTGGCAACGTTATATTGCTTGACGAACCAACCAACCACCTTGACCTTGAATCTATCACCGCACTTAACAAAGGAATGATAAATTTTAAAGGATGCTTGCTTTTTGCTAGTAGCGACCAAGAACTCACAGACACAGTTGCAAACAGGATAATAAAAATTGGCAAATCAAAAGAATTTGATAAATATTTGACTTATAGCGAATACCTTAAATTAAATTAATAAAAAGTTTACATTTTAATCTATCTCTTTTGAAAGGAACTCAAAAAGGAACATTGTAATTATTTTACATTGTTTCCTTTTTTATTATGCTAGTTTTAAAATGATTACCGCTTAATCCAAATATATTATAAAACAAAAAAATCTATTATTTTGAGATTACCATATCTTCAACTTAATAGATTTTTTAATTTAAAAGCTTAAATTATACACAAATAAAAGACCTTTGTGGATATTTTATGTGTACATTTTCCCCACGACATAAAGCATAAATTTTTGTGGCAAAATTTTATTCAAAAAGCCCAAAGTTTTGTTTAGTCCACCCACAATAACAGTTGCAGGCATTTTTTTCTTGTTGGACAACTTGTACATCGTTTTTGCAACAGTTATTGGCTCTTTGCCATTTTGCTCGTCGTGTTCCATTTTTTCAACCGACCTTTTGACAGTCTCTTCGTAAACCGTTCCCTCGTCATAAATTGATTTCTTTCTAGCAGATGTAAAGCCCGACTTTGTATCCCCAAGCAAACAATTGCAAATTTGGATATTAAAAGGTTTTACTTCCAATCTAAGTGCTTTTGCCCAAATATCAAGACTTGCTTTGGTTGCACTATAAAAACTTTGAAAAGGAATTGGGAAAAAACTTGCAAGCGAACTTGTGCATAAAATTTTCCCCATTTTTTGTCTTCTCATAATCGGCAAAACACATTGTGTAACATTCACCGCGCCATAGAAATTTACCGCAAAAATTCTTTTTATATCATCAAGATTTGTATTTTCCACACTCCCAGAAATCCCCATTCCTGCATTGTTGATTAAAATATCAATCCTGCCTTCTGCTTGGTCAATTTGAGAAATTGCGTTTTCAACTTGCGCTGGAATTGTGATATCACACTCAATAAAATTTATTTTTTCGTTGTCCCCATTGTGTCTTGACAATCCATACACAATGTCGCCATTTTTTTGAAAATAATCGGCAACCACACGACCAATTCCACTAGAATGCCCCGTTATAACAACAACTCTACTAGTTTTCTTCATAATAATCATCTCCATTTTCGCCTATGTCTTGGTCAAAATCGTTGCCTACTACATTTTCGGAATCGTTTTCATAATCATAATTGCCATAATCATTTTCCAAATTTTCGCCGTCATTTGTACCATTTTCGTCTGCATTATCGCTTTCGTTTAAATCAACGTAATCTTGTCCAAAATAATGGTCTCTATTTTTTCTATAAATGCCACTTTCGTCAATTTTTTCATCTTTATCATAAGAATATTTGTATCTGGTTGCACTGCCACGTCTAGAAGCACGTTTGTTGGCTTGATAAATCTCTTTGTCGCTAAGTGGAGCAACAACAGCCCCATTTGCAAACCATCTAACAAGGAAAATTCCACACACAATTAAAGACACAATTATTACAATGACTATAATTGCAAGTGCTATATGATTTTGTCCTGTTTTTTCCGCTGAAATATTTACTCCGCTACTTCTTAATCCGTCAAACTCGGCATAAAATTGCAAACTATATTTGCCTTCAGTTGTAATCATATAGACATTGGAATCATTTTTGGTAATACCAGAAGCCCCAAGTGTTATATTATCAACAACTTTTTGATAATTTGGAAGTTTTTCATCAATTGCTATCGTTTGAGTAAAAGTTAAATCTTTGTCTGTATTATATGTCGTTGAAACATTGCCATCAATTTTACATTCCACAGTTGGAGAAGGTGGAGATATATTAAAAGAATAAAGGTTGAGTTCGTTTAAGTGATAACTTGAAAGCGATGATGCGGAATATGAAAAACCAATTGTCAATTTTCCCATAGGAATAAAAATAGATGAAATCTTTTTTGTTGCATCACTTTTTACAATATCATCTTCCCCCGCAAAAGCACTTGCATCATCTGATGTTTGTCTATAATAAACTCTTGCACAAAGATTGTTCACTATCGAATTATTGTTAAAAATTGTCAAAACAGACATTGCCTTTAAGTCTTGCTTTAACCCTTGAACAAGCAAAATAGGTTCGCACCCAATACTAGTTTTAAAAGTATTTAAATCAGTTTCCGAAGCACTTATAATATTGTTGAAACTTATATCGAGTGAAGCAATTTTTGGCAATTTTAAATCAGAAAACTTTTCCACATAATTGTTAAATAAATTTACGCTTGCACTTTGGTTTAACTCTTGCAAATCAAGTCCTGTCAAATTGTTTTCTTTTAGTTCAAGGCTTGTCAAATTGGCTTGAATAGTTGTTGGGATAGAAATTGAATTTAATTTGTTGTAATTAACGGATAAAGTAGTTAAATCCGTGAAACTATTCAATTGGGCACTTTCAATTGTAGTCAAATTGTTGTTGTCAAGATACAACTCTTTGATTCCACCAAAAGATAGTTCATTTAAACAAGCAAGCGAAGTCAAAGGTTCTAATGTTTTTAAACTTTCGTATTGTGCGCTTTCACCTGCAATTAGGTACAACTTTCCGCTTGTCAAATCTGCTTTAATTGTTTGTCCTTCTTCAGTGGTTGGAGAATAACTAGCAAACCCGTCCGTTGCACTGCTATCAAAAAAATTTGTTGAAAATGAATCCGTCAACTTGTCGTCCGTAACAACTTTTTTTATGGTCAAAAGTGCATTGTATGTATTGTAATCCAATCCATAATATTCTTCTTTTTGTGGAACGTCAGCAAAAGATACTCCAACTCCCCAAAAAGAAACAAAAAGAGAAGTCAATGCTAAACAAATAATTATTGCATACAAAAATTTGTTAAATTTTCTCATTTTAC
>CAZLYY010000052.1:0-4483 GCA_964563895.1 uncultured Christensenella sp.
AGGCGCTTTGTCTAGAACATCTGTCAAAATTGAAGCAAACGAAGAAGTTGTTCGTTTGTTCTCATAAAATTTATGAAAAACCCAAACTTTTTGTATGTTTGGGCTTTTTTATTATGTACTTATATTAATTTTTATTATATTTTATTAATTATTATACTAAAATAGTATATATTTATGCATTTTTATATGCATTTGCACAAATTTATATTTTGCTATTGTGTTTTTTTTCCTTTTATGTTAGAATACTTACAATAGAAAAAGGGGTGTAGAAAATGAACATTGAAAAAAAGTTTAATGAAATCGTTTTTAAAAACATAGAAGACTTTTTGAAAGGGGTAAAAGATGAAAAGGTTACTCCAGATAAAGATTTTGATTATATAAAAAATCTTGGTCTTTTTGACGCAAAGTATTTGAATAGACTTAATGACGAAGGCAAAACACAATTGACTACAATCTTTAATAAATGTATCTATAAAAAAGATTTTAGGGAATTTATTAGGTATGCTGAAATGAAAGTCCCAGGTGTATCTCACAGAGATGCAAAAGATGCTCATATCGTTTTGGATAGCATTTTGCAAGGGGAAGAAGTCGACCCAAAAGACATCGGAGAGATTTCTTACAAAGAAATTATGGACAATTTTAGCAAAGGAATGGCTGTCAAGCTTACTCAACTTCGCAATAAACTTAGTAGAAATGGCGATCAACTTCTTCAAGACATCAATGGGAAAAATGGCGAAGGGCTTACAGGGGTTGAATTTCTATCCCTTTTGTCAAGTATGTACTATATGAAAGATTTTTACGAAGCAAAAAGACCAAGTTATGAAAGACTTTGCGAATTAAAAAAATTCTTTGATAAAAATGAACCAAAAGAAGTCCTTGAAAGCGTAGGCATTGCATATGAACCTGTTAAAGAATTTTTTGATAATACAGAAGATTTTTATGAAGATGATGTTTGGGTTGCTAAAACATTCTTTAATGACTTTAATGAAAGAGAACCATATATGTATTATCCTATTGAAGAAATAGCTCGTCTTGAAGAAGCTCAACGCCAAATGACAAGTATGTTCTCAAGGGATATTGTAAAAGACTTTATTGATCTTCCAACAAGCAAAGAATACAAAAAGGTTAACGAAATTAATAGCCGTGCCGGTAGAAGAAATTTGGCAACCCTTATCGCATCAAACAATCAAGAATCAGGGAAAGAAAGTTTTGATAGATTGGAAAAATTTGCTTCAAGAATCAAAACTGCTACAACAAATTTCTATGAAAAATTGAATTCAGAAAATCTTCTTGATAAAAGTTTGAGCCTTGAAACTGTTCAAGAAAAGGTAGTTGACCAATTGGCTGAAAGTGGCGCATTTGCTTGTTCAACCATTGAAGATTTCGAAGCAACAGCAGGCTATGTTTTGTCAAAATATTCTAAGCAACAAGAATATAAGGATTTCTTTGTTGATGAAGAAACTTATGATGCTACTAATCTTATTCTTCCATTAGGTGACAATAAAGATTTTCAAACAACAATCTATGTAAGAAGCGAAGATAAAACTTATGCCCTTTATGGCTTTGATGTCCCAAATAAAGACTTAAATGCATTTATTCAATCTTATCAAGACGAAAAAGTTGTTGATAGTGACGGAAACGAATATTTCCAACACTCTGCAAACTTTTTGGAATTGCAAAATATATTAAAGAATAAATTTGGTAGAAGTTTTGAAAATTTGAGATTAGATCAAGTTGTTATAGGCAATAGTGTTTTAGCAAACGAAATTTATAAAGAAAAAAAAGCTGAACAAACTGCACAAAAGAAAGCAGAAGATGAGAAAGAAAACCTTGCTCCGGAAGGAACCAAAAATGATGAACAAGAAGATGCTCATACTGAAAATGACGAGGCGCCAGACTTTAGTGGTACATCAATTATTACAGCAAATTACATTTACGAAGAAGTTTACAACGAAGCATTAAAACAATACACTCAAATGAGATTTGCTACACCAGAATTGCTTCGTGAGAGAAGAAAAGCTTCCGAATCAACACCAGAAGAACAACCAATTATAGAAGAAGAAAAGAATGCCCCAACTCTTGAAGAAACAAAACAATTGGAGTCATACAAAACAAAATTGTCCGCTATTGAAAAACTTGCAGGTACAATTGATAATGTTGAAAGAAGAGATGCTTATATTAGATTTGTTCAAGAAAGGTATGAGATTATAAATATATATTTAGCAGGCAATGACAAAACTTTTGAAGAAACATTTGCAGGCTTTTCAGAAATGCTAGAATTAGCTTATAGAAATATTGTCAAAGGTAAATTGCCTTACGAAAAAGAAGAGGAGAAGCAAGAAGAACCAAAAACTCCAGAAGAAGAGAATATTGAGACATTAAGAGAACAAGCAAAAGAAGATCTTTCTAGAATGAAAGATGCATTAAACTCAATAAATTATATCAACCATGTTGTCGCCGAAGCAGAATTGGACTTTGAAGGTCGTAAAAAAGCTATAGACAATGCAAATACGGAAGAAGAAATAAACAAAATTTTGAAAGCAACACGCCTTAAATCAAATAGCCTACATGAAAGATACAGAATTTCATCTTCAGAAGAACAAGAAGAATTAGAAACAGTTGATGAAAAAAAGAACGAACTTGAAGAATTAAGAGCTAAGTATGTTAAGGAAAGTGAGCAACTTTTTAAAGAAATAAAGGACCGTATTGCAATTTATAGTGGAAAGTATGCAAAACGAAATGAAGAGTGGAATGATTTTGCAAATCAGGCAAATTATAAGATTAAATTAAAACAGGAAGGTTTGAAATCAAGCAAAACTATTGAAGAATTAAATAAACGTATGGCAGTGGTGCGAGAAAATGCTAGTATAATAAATGCCGATATAGATAGCGTAATTAAAGAGATTAATAGGAAGATATACGATATAGTAGAACCAGAAATGTTTCCCAGGGTAAGCTCCTTGAATGAAGATCAAGGGGCAGACAATAAAGAAGAAAACCCTGAAGATCAAAAGTTGATAGCACAAGACGAACAAAAGTTGTTGCCTTTGCTTGACTCTAAAACGACTCCTGAGTTTAAGCCAGAAGAAACGCCTGTTGAAAATAGTGACAACCAAGAAAATATTGAAAGTAGCAACATAAAATTGGAAGTATTAAAGGCTAATATCGAAAAAAGATACAATATTTTTGCAAAAAATTTTGAATCACAAGTTGCTATTTTTGAAAGAAAACTATATGATGCAGGACGCAGTGGTGAAGAAGATAGTTTTAAAGGAATACACAATCTAAGAAGTCAATATTGGAATATTTGTGAAAATTTTGAAAGCAAATTGAAGAAAGCAACTACAGAAGATGAGATTAACAAATTTTTTGAATCCGCAGAAAATGAGTTGACAAAATGCGAAGATAGTTTGCTAGAACTCAATAAAAAGTTTGACTCAAAACTTGAAGAAGAAAGAAAATCATTGAAAAAAGAAATAAAAGTTACCGAAGATGATTATTTAACAAGTGAGTTTTTAAGCGAAAAACAAAATGATATAAAGTCAAAATTTGATGCATTAAAAGATGAAATTAAGAGTTTTGTAGAAAAAAATTCAGGAACAAATGAATATTCACAAATCTCCGCCAATATAGAAGAACTTGAAAAATCAGTTTATTTGGCCTATGAAGAATTTGAAAAAAGCATAGAAGATGGTGGCGACCAAAGAGATTATGAGATTGCATACAACGATGCACAAAAAGCCATTGAAGGTTTCAATAAAGAGTTAGGCAAATGTAATACAAAATTGCAAACAATTATTGCAGGAAAAAACAAACAACAAAACAATCAATCTAAAACTCAAGATAAGTCAAAAAAGAGAACTCGTAAAACTAATGCTTCAAAGGAAAAAGACGATAACTCAAATGAACAAGAAATGAATGAAGACAAAATTAATAATGGCCTTGAACAAATGAGAAGAGATCTTGAAAATGCTATGGCTGGCACCGAAGAAAGCAATGAACCAAATGCACCAGTAGAAACTAAAGAAGATAAACATGAATCAACACCTGAAGTACAAGGCGAAGAAGCAAAGCAACAACGCAGGAATTCAAAATCTAAAATGACAATAGAAAAGTTGCGAAAAGAGTTAAATAAAGTGCTTTCGCAATATGAAACGGCTATGGATAATTATGTCGATGCAGAAAGTAAATTTGGGTCTATATATACCAAAGCATATAGGATGGCAAATGAAAAAGAGATTAGACTTGCTGAAAATTATAGTGAAATGAATGATTGTATACAAATATATAAAGATATAATAAAAGCATTGAATAGATTTACAAAAAGCCTTGAAAGTACAAACGAAAATTTACAAGAACAAGACCAGTCTAAAACAAAAAACAATTCAAATAAAACTTTACAAAATAAAGAAAAATCTGAAGAAGAAGACACTTTAAACAAATAAAAAGGAGAGAGAAAAATGAAAAAAGATATTGATTATAG
>CAZLYY010000053.1:0-4312 GCA_964563895.1 uncultured Christensenella sp.
TGCCAAATCATACAAACCAATGTTTTCTTGTCTTGTCAATCTTATTTCACGATTTCCATTTTTGCCTGCTGGTGAAACTATGATATATTCGTCCGTTTGCGTCAAATTTGTTTTTATATTTTCTGGAATTGCAAGATATTTTTCTATTGCTTTTGCATAACCTGTTGTTTTGTTGTCAACAAACCATTGTGATTGTTTTAAAAGTTTAAGAGAATCCCCACCTGCAAGTGCAGACAACGTATAAAGACTTCCATTTATTTTGAGAGTAGATTTGTATTTAAGGACGGGCAAAATTATTTTTGTTATTTTAATATTGTTTTGTTCTTCAATATACTTAGCAATTTTTTCTTGCTTGTTTGGGTCATCTCTATATTTGTAGGCTATTATAATTGGAACATTTTCAATTGTCTTTTTTGTCTTGCCTTTTTTATCTTCACTTTCAACCACCATAAAATAAGCACCTTTAAGGCTGTTGTATCCGCCATATTTTTCAATATCACTCAATATTTTACCTTCGCCTTTCAACGCAAAACTTGCTTTTGAATGTGGGTCGTTTTTTGTGCTTTTATAAATTGTTTCATCATAAAATCCGCCATTGCTGTTAACAAAAGGCATAATTGACACAATGCAATTGTTTTGAGAGCATTGTTCTTCAACTTTTACAAGGTCCCTATCTTTATCCCATACAAGTTGATTGCCCCTGCTTGCCCAAACCTTCCCTTCAAACAATTTTGAAAAGTTTCTTGTTACGTGTTCGTTTGCATTTTTGTCATCACCCTTTCTATCCCAAAATCTTGCGGTAAATCTGTTGTAAACAACATTCCCCACAACCACATTGAGATACGCATCTTTTGCGTGGTGCAAAGAGTTTACACTCCTTGATTTGTAAATGCTATATTTCTTTCTAAAATCACTTACTATATTTGCCTTTGAGAATACAACATCGGTAGGATTATTTACCACCTTTCGCAACAAGTCAATAACCGCTTTTGATTCCTGATTTGTTTCTACAAGTTGTCTGTTGACAAAGTCTATCTCTTCTCTTTCGTTAAATGGTTCGGTCCTTTCAAGTCTTGAAAGTTTTTCATCGGACAACAAGCCTTTTTCGTTCAACATACGCCAAAAATGTTTTTGTTTTATTTGCCAATCTGGTTTGATTTCACTTAGTGGATAATAATTATCTTTTTCCTTATTTGCAATCATCTTTACAAGAACTTTGTTGTTAAGACTGTCATCTTTTATTTTGCTTTGTGGAATAATATGGTCCACATTGTACTTGTTGTCGTCATAAAGGCCTTCAATATCTATTGTTTCCCCTGTATACATACACTTCCCAAGTTGCAAGAAATACAAGAACAATTTATCACTGCGAAGGCTTGAAATTTGGGCATCATTAAGTTCGTTTATAAGCCCATCATATTCCACACTAAGTTGTTTGCATATTGCTTTTAGGTCTGCATCGTTGTACAACTTTTCTAGACTCTTCTTTCTAGAATCTTTTCGTCCCTTTTCACCCTTTTCGCTGTCGTGTCTTGTTACTTCAACAAAAATTTTATCTGGATATCTTCCAATTGCGGACTTGATTTCATTGACAATTTTTATAGCCTGCCACGCACCACGTTTAACTGCTGGCGAACAATACATTTCATCAATATCCAAATAGGTCAACTCTCGTCCCAATTGTTGTTCTGACTTTTCTATCACTTCCGCCAAAGTATAGTTGCTTGTGTCAAACAATTGTTGCAAATTGTTGTTCGTTTCCCACAATGCTTCAATAACCGAATAGACTTCCCCATCACGAAGTTTTTCTATATATCTATCACTAAAATTGCTTCTTATCGTCAAATTTTCTTGTTTTCTTCTATCTGCAAACAAAACATCTTGCAAAAATTCTTTTGATAACCTACCCCATTTTGAAAAGTTGAGAGATTTCAACCATTTTATATCATCGCTTGAAAATATATCAAATTCCCTTTTTATTCTTTCTTGCAATCTGCTCTTGTCCGAAATGATAGTGTGATATTTGATTATTTTTTCAAAAACTTCAATATTGTCTTCAACAAATTTTTCCCCAAATCTTTTTGCAAAAGTGATATAACTTGCATAATTGTTTGCAAACTCTTTATCTATTCCACTAATTGCAACTTCTTTTATTTTATCTTCGGACACAACATTTTCCGCCACCAAAAAATTTAACAATTTTTTAACTGTAACTTTCCTTTCTTTCTTAAACAAGTTGTTAAAAATAGATTGCTTTACGGTTACGGATATTGAATCTCCATTTATCTTCAAATTGTTAAGTTCGTTAAGCACTCTAAACTTTGAATACAAAATGGAATCCTTTGGCAAAACGTCTTTATCCTTTAAATATGTACACTTGTTGGTCATTCGTTGAATAAATCCATCTTCGGCTTCGTTTAGATTGACTATTTTATCCAAATTCCAAGGACGCAAAGACATATCTTTCTTTTTGTTTACCCAACTAAATTCAGGCTTTGACTCCCCAATAGGCCCAACATAATATGGCACTTTGAAAGAAATAATTTGCAAAATCTTTTCCGCCCCACTCAAATTGTCTTCGTCAATCTCTTTCAAAAAGTCATATTTTTGAGAACTAACATTGAGAATTCTCCTTAATTCATTTAAATAAAGGCTATTAGGCAAAACGGTGTTGTCATGACTACGAATCTTTTGCAAAAACTCGCCCTTTTCCATAAGAGATATTATTTTTGCTTTTGATTCTTCATAACTATCATCAATAGGAGTTTCTGGCTTTTCATCTAAAACTTTTTTCACAAAGGCATAAAAATCATCTTTTTTTGCTTTTGATTGAAGGACTTGTTTCTTGCCATTAGTCAACGTTTGATATACATAACGAGCATAATTGTTTAACTTCTCCAAACCACTCCTAAATACATAAGATTTTTTTGAAGGATAATATTGGGAAATAAACTCCTTAAATTCTTTCAATTGCGCATTGTGAAGTTCATACTTTGCAACCATTGCTTCACAAATATATTTGTGCTCCCCAAGAAGTTTTTTAAGTTGAATTGCGGAATAAATGGTTTGCAAGTCGTCAATTATAGAAGACTTGTCATCATCTCCCAAAATTTCAAAAATTTTCCCCTTTGTTTCATTTTCGTATTTTTCACCTGAAAAATCAATATCAATATTGTCATCCTTGTCCACTTCAAACAAATCTTTCAACTTAAATTTGCCAGCAACAATCACCTTGGCAAGATTTTTCTCCCTTTTATTTACTGCGCCAATATTATTTGCAAAATTTTCTTTTATTTCCCTAATAGAATACCCTTTTTTAAAATCATCGTACAAATTTACAAAAACTTGCATATCTACTTTCTTCAAATTTAAATTTTGCCCATCTTCAAAGTCTATTTCTCCAAATTTTTCTAACATTTTATTGTATATCAATGGGATATCTATTTCATTTGACTCCCCCATTTCATACAAAAAATGTCCACGATGTGTCAAAAAACTATGTACTGCAAGATACAAAAGACGCACATCGTCTGCTGGCTTTGTTAGAAGCGCTTCTCTCAAATGATAAACTGTTTTGTAAGCCTTGTAATACTCTTTATCCGTATAAACATCTTTCAACACATCATTAAATAAAGAGTATTTGCAATTTACTCCCATTTTCTCTTTATCTTCTTTAAAAAGATTGCTATACTTCAACCTATCAAAAAAACTAGGGTCAACTTTGTTTATTTCCTTAGCAAAAATCTCTTTTAACCACTCACCCTGAAGCCTTTTTCTTTGAAGTCTACGCCTAGTTGTCCTTTTTAGCCTTCTATCTTGCGCAACTTGTGCATCATCAAAAAGCCTAACACCCCAGGCTTCTTTTCCCCGCACTCTAACAATATTATAACTATCATCTACAAGCGCCCAACCACAACTATCCGTTCCAATATCCAACCCTAAATAAATATTTTTGTCATTTTTGTCCATTTTTATTGACAACCTCCTTCGTTTATGTCAAACTTAATATGCGAAATAACATAACGAGTTCAAATAAATGTTATTCTAAGCATTCTTCAGTGTGAAGGACAAAAAAAGGAGCAATTGCTCTTTTTTTGTTGGTAAAATATTAAAAATTAGCCAACAAATTTCGTCAATAAATTTTCTATTTGATAAAGGATTTTGGTTAAAACTTTTCAACTTAACTCTAAAATTTTATACTCTACAACAAAAAGTCTAGCATATTTTATTCAAAAAAACAAATCTATGTCATATGAAATATTATTTTAAAATATGTTTCTTGCAAAAATCGTTTTTGCAATCAAATCACTAT
>CAZLYY010000054.1:0-4286 GCA_964563895.1 uncultured Christensenella sp.
ATACAAATTAAATGTCAAACAAATTTGAAAAAAATTAATTTTCTTCTACAACTTTTTGCAAAAGATTTGGATTTGAAAAAAGTTTTTCACTGCCAAGCACACTACAAAAATCGGCATTGTCAAGTTGAAAAATTGTCATACCAAGTGCTTTTTTGAAAAAATTTTCCAAACCTGTTATTTGCGAACCGCCACCAAAACAAACAACTCCATCGTTTTTTATATCTTGTGCGACTTCGCTACTACATTCCCCAAAAAAGGCAATTATTGCTTGAACAATTTTAAGATACCCTTCGTAAATTGGACGCATAATGTCTTTTGAAGAAATAATTGTGGATATTTTGTTGTTGGAACTTTCTTCTACAACAAGCACTTCCATATTGCTTTTGTCCGTTTCGTAAAGACTACCGACTTCACGCTTTAACTTTCCTGCTGTTTGTTGAGATAGCAAATAGCCCTTTGACGAGTGAAGATAATCTACAATTGCTTCGTCAATAAGGTTGCCACCAACGTTTAAAGTGCAACCACTTATAAGTTTGCCACCAATAACAACCCCAACTTCCGTTTTGCTTCCGCCCAAATCAACAAGCATTGAAGCCTTGTTTTTAAGTAAAAAAGGAGCATCAACAAAACTAGCACTAACAATATTGTAAACAAAACTTATCTTTGCAAAACCTATTGCATAAAAAACCTTTTTGTAATCTTCATATTCGCTTTCACTCAATCCTATTGGCAAGCACACAATTATTTTTATTGCCGGTTTTACAAATCTATACTTCACAACTTTATTTAAAAAATAGGTCAAAATATGTTGAGTTAACTCCACATTTTTGATAACACCGTCAACAACCGAGTGAACAGCAACTTCACTTTCGCTTGTCTTTCCAAGCATTTTTTCCGCTTCCAAACCTATTTTTGAAACTTTCAATGTTTTTGAATTTGAATTTATTATAGCGAGAGTTGGCTCATACAAAACAACACCTGTGTGCTTTTTGTAAATTTTTGTATAATTGCTCCCCATATCAATACAAAGTTCGTAATTTGACATAAAATTTTCCTTTCAACAAATATATTAACAAAATTTGACAAAAAACAAAAACATTTGTGGGTTCTTTTGCAATTTTTCTCTCAAAAAAAATAAAATAGACTTAAATTTTGCTTTAAACCTATTTTTATATGTATAATTTTACAAAACTTCCAAAGTCTTTTTGTAAACTTTTTTGAAGTCATTTGCAATTTTCAAGGCTTCCTTAACTTCAATGCTTGCATCCATTGTAACAATTGTTTTCATAATAACGGAATCGCCTAAAATATCGCAACTTATGTCTTGAACAACACTTCTCTTTGTTTTGTCAAGTGCAACCGCAAGACGAACAATAAGTGCAAGTTTACGCATTGCATCTAAATCTTCTTCCAAGAACAAATCTTTGTACTTTATCCATTCGGTCAAATTGAAATCATTTGGATTTTGGCACCCAGCAACAAAACTTGCCAAAACAATTTCCCTATGTGAAGCACCAAAAATTTCCGAATTGAAAATTATTTCAAAACTATTTTTTTCGTTGCCATAAAATTGAATTCTTCTTCCAGCATCGTGCAAAATGGACGCTATCCTTAAAACTCTTACATATGCTCTTGGCAACTTGTGTAAAACTTTGAGTTGTCTAAACAACAACAATGCAAGGTCGCCAACTTGTTTTCTATTGTCTATTTCCTTGTGATTTAAAATGGAACAATTTTCAAGAGAATAACCAATCAAGTCCACAATAGGTTTTTCGTTTGTCAATGGGTTGACAATGCTAAACAACCTACCTTCTTTTGCTCCTTTTGTAGAAACAGTGCAAGTTGGGAAATTGCCCGCTTCCATCAAAGCCTTTATCATACAAGTTCCGCTTGCAAAAATGTCTGCTCTATCGTTTGAAACACCTTTAATCTTCTTGGTTTTATCAATTTCAAGAGTTACAAGCAAATTGTAGACACTGTCCATATTTTCTTTAGAAAAATTGTATCCGTGAGCCAAATTGACAGGATATTTTCTTATCTTTCTAGACAAACTGCCCACATTCAAAAAGGCGTTTCCTGTCCCAACAAGTGAAAATTCTTCACTTACATCTTTGAGCCACTCAACTTTGTTAAGTTCTTCTTTGTATCTTTCAACAATCTTATCACAAGCCGTTTTTATATCCTTTTCGGTGTCAAAAATCTCTGCCATTTGATAAGTCCCGCAATGAAGAATTGATTGATTAAGCACTGTTCTTCTATTGTATTCAACAAGTTTTGTGCTTGCGCCACCAATATAGACAGCAACTCCCTTTGGAACATCTACAGAGTTGATAATCCCACAATACAAGGCGGATAGTTCTTCTTCATCATTTAACAACTTAACTTTCAAACCAACAGTATTGTATATTTCATCAACAAAACTACGATAATTTTTGAGATTTTTTAGCGAATGTGAACCATAGATAACTATGTTGTTTATTTTGTTCACTTCACATATAATCTTGTACATTTTGATAATGTTCAAGGCTTCTTGCGACCTTGTAAGTCTCAAAAGTGCTTCGCCAGAATAATCTTCTATAATCTTAACTTGTTCGGTATAATCATCTATAACAGAATAATTGCCGTTCTCATTATATTCAGCAATAAGCATATCAATCTTTGTGCTTTTTATGTCTATTATTGCAATCTTTTCCAAAATAATACTCCTCTAAATAAAGGGCTTTTATAAAAAGCCTTTAACTAATCTTCTATTTTTATTGCACCAACAGGGCAAATACCCTCACAGGTATGACATTTGATACAAATTGATTTGTCTATTTGCGATTTGCCATCTACCATTTTTATTGCACCAACAGGGCAAACTCCCTCGCAAGCGCCACAACCAATACATTTTTCTTTATCTACCATATTAGCCTCCAAATTTAATACATATAGATAATACACGAAAATCAAAAAAATGTAAAGACTTTTTATTTGCTTTTGTATTTTATAAAAAAAGAAATTGTTTCAACAATAGCAATAATAGACAAAAAAGTGCCAAATAAAATTTTGAGAAGTGAACTATTTATATCTTTGACAAGCAATGAAGTAATAATTGCAAAAATCACTCCAAAGAAAGAAAATGCAAGGGCTTCAAAAACCTTTGTGTAGCCCTTTTTGATATTGAAAACAAGAATAAAAAATGCCATAACAACAAAAGAAAAAATGTTTATAACTTGTGCACTTTTTTGCCAAACTCCGACAAGTGATAATAGTGGAATAAGCACCGTTCCGCCACCTAAACCCATAGCACCCAAAACTCCTGCTATCACACCAAACAAAATAAACAACATAAACATTTCCCTTTCCCCTAAATAAAAGACTTTATTGCACTCAAAATCAAAACTAATATATACAAAATATTTAAACTTTTGTCGCTAAGTTTTCCTAGTAAACAAACTCCAATCAATCCCCCTACAAGAGAGCCTAAAGTTACAAAAATAAGTTGAGAAAATTGAAAATGCAAAGTCGCAAGATAAATTGCAAGAGTGGGAAGGCTTATTATGGACATAACAAGAACAGCGGTTGCGTGGGCTTGTTTTTCAGGGAGTTTTAATAGTTTTTTGAAAATTGGGATACACAATATTCCCCCACCGCCACCAAAAATTCCATTTATAGCACCAACAAGGCAAGATAAAACAAAAAACAATATAAGTTTGCTATTTGATTTCATAGTTTTATTATGCGTAAAATTGCAACTATATATTTATGCAAAAAGCAATCAACTTTTTTGTATTTTAAGCACTTGCTTAAATTTGTTGTTTTTGGAATAAAAAAGACTTCAACAAAACAAAAAATTTAAGGCATTTTTTATATAGGATAATATAATATTAATTAATAATATGTATAATTTTATTTTTTTTAGATAAAATTTAATTGCAATTGTAAAAGAATTATTATATAATGCAATAGTTGATGACAAATGTTGATAGGCTCTAATAAGTTAAACAAAAGTGGGCTTAATCTTTTATAAAAAACATATTGTCATATAACCATTTGCAATAATTAATAAGGAACGTAAATATGAAAAAGAAAACTAATTTTATCAAAAAAATAATTTTTTCAGCAACACTTGTGCTTGCTATTGTTTGCTCTAGCGGGATTGGGCTTTTTAGGTCATTATACTCTTCCCTTTCCACTGCTTTTGCATATAGCAAAGAAACATCGCTTTTTAGCAATGGCACTTTTTCTAGCACTAGCAGTCAAGGGGCTGGACAACCACTCAAACCATCAAATTGGACTATAAC
>CAZLYY010000055.1:0-2741 GCA_964563895.1 uncultured Christensenella sp.
GCATCAATTTTTGGGTTTATTCGTCTAATTTCTTTTACAACTTCAATTTTTAAATCGTCAATCATTGACCTAGAAACTCCGTGAACCAATTTTCTATATGTATTTTCGTTTTCTTTAAAATGTTTGACAATAGAGTTGATAAATTGCTCAAAATCTTTAAAAGACGCAATTTTTTTGAGTTCGTCCAAAAACATTTTGACTCTTTCGTCTTTTAGTTCTTCAATAACTTCCACAACATTGTTGTAGTGGTTGTAAAATGTACCACGATTTATGTTTGCTCTTTCAACAACTTCAGAAATGGTTATTGATGACAAATTTCCTTTTTTCTCCACAAGGTCTATAACCGAATTTCTAATAAGCATTTTTGACCTAATTTTATTTCTATATTCTTTTTTCATTTTGTCCTCCAAAATATAATTTTTATATAATTTTGCATTGTTTGTTCAAAAATAAACATTATACACATATTTGTATTTAACATTCATTTTTTCTTGCAATATAATAACACCGTATTCAATTTTAGTCAAGTGTACAAAATTAAAATTTTAACAAATTTGACCAAGTTGTACAAAATCAAATTATTTTAAAGGAGAAGATATGAACATAATTGATGTTGAGCATTTAACAAAAGATTATGGGAGTGGGCGAGGAGTTTTTGATGTGTCTTTTTCTGTCCAAAAAGGTGAGGTGTTTGGCTTTCTAGGGCCTAATGGCGCTGGGAAAAGCACAACGATAAGGCACCTTATGGGCTTTAGCAAGCCGGACAGTGGTGCAACAAAAATGTTTGGCAAGGAGACATTTTCTAATTACGATGAAATTTTAAGCAAAGTTGGGTATATCCCCGGCGAAATTGCTTTGCCACAAGGGTTGACCGGTTGGGAATTTATCAAAATGATTCAAGACCTAACTCACATACATAATGAAGAACAATTACAAAAAATGCTAAAACTTTTTGAACTTGACGACATAACTTTAAAGGGCGAAACAAAAAGAATGAGTTTGGGGGTAAAAAGAAAACTTGCAATTGTAACAGCCTTTATGAACGACCCAGACATTTTGATTTTGGACGAACCAACAAGTGGGTTGGACCCTGTTATGCAAGAAGTTTTTATTAAATTCATAAAGGAAGAAAAGGAAAAGGGAAAGACAATTTTACTTTCAAGCCATATTTTTAGTGAAGTTGATGAAACTTGCGATAGAATTGCAATTATTAAAGACGGAAAAATTGTCTCTCAATTTGTTGCAAACGATTTGAAGCACGCAACAACAAAATTTTATAAAATTGATTTTGAAAAAGAAAAAGATTATCAAGATTTTGTTGAAAAGTACAAAGACAATGATATTCTTAAAATTTTGAATAAAGATGACAAAGAATCGTGGATTTTTATTAGTACGGACGATAAGGATATAAACAAGGTTATTTCCTACTTATCCCCTTATGAAATAAAGGAATTTACAAACAAAAAAGAATCTCTAGAAGATTATTTTATGAAATTCTATAAAGAAGATAAGGACTTTGGAGGTGTTTGATGAAAAATGATGAAAAAGAGATAGACCCTATAGTAATTGAACATTTGACAAAAGATTATGGCAAAGGGCGTGGAATTTTTGACCTTAATTTTACAATAAAAAAAGGCGAGATGATGGGCTTTGTTGGGACAAATGGCTCGGGGAAAACAACAACGATTCGTAGCATAATGGGATTTATTGAGCCAACGAGTGGACACGCATATGTAAATGGCAAAGAAGCGTACAAAAATGCTAGCGAGAACACAAAACATATAGGTTATGTCCCAGGCGAGATTGGTTTTCCAGATTTAAAAACAGGAACGAATTTTTTGAAGAGCCAAGCAGAGTTTTTGGGCTTGAAAGATATGAGTTATGCAAATGAATTGATAAAGAAACTTCAACTTGACCCAAGAGCAAATTTAAAAAGAATGAGCAAGGGAATGAAGCAAAAAACGGCACTTGTTTCTTCACTTATGAACAATCCAGACATTTTGCTTTTTGACGAGCCAACGACAGGGCTTGACCCACTTATGCGACTTGCTTTTATGGAAATTATAAAAGAAGAACACAAAAAGGGTAAAACAATTTTGATGTCAAGTCATATGTTTAACGAAATGGAAGACACTTGCGATAGAGTTGCATTGATTAACAACGGAAAAATTATTGATATTGTAAATATGGATGATATTCGCAATAGGCCAGTGAAAGATTTTAAGATTGAATTTAACAACAAAGACGACTATGAAAAGTTTAAGCAACTTAATTACAAAATTATTAGAGACCAAGTTGAATACAATCAAGTTACAGTGGAACTAAAAAAGGAAGACACTAGCAAGTTGTTTAATGATTTGAAAGATTATGATGTAAAATTTTTTAGTGAAGTAAAATACACGTTGGAAAAATATTTTAAAGAGATTTTACTTAAAAAGGAGAATAAAAATGTTTAGTAAAGCACTATATAAACAATCGTGTAAAGCAAATGGAGTTATGTGGGCAATTATTACTTTTGCAGTTTGCTTTATGCTTGCTTGTGTTATGTTGATTTCTGGAAACGGAACAATAGGCACAATGAAACAATCTATTGAAGATACAATAATAACAGGGGAAATTGATGCACAACTAGAAAGTAGAAGTATCAATTATTACTCAATTGCTTGTGATGGGGAACAAAAATTTGATGAATATTTTGTAAAGAATTTTAAAGACATAAAAACATATGATGCTAGTGTTAC
>CAZLYY010000055.1:2841-4170 GCA_964563895.1 uncultured Christensenella sp.
GACACATTACTAGTACAATATGCGTATAAGGCTTCTTTGGCAGATTTGCAAAGTTATGAACAAGCAAGGGCTTTAAAAATAAACGAAAATTATGTGGCAGATTCCGATGAATCAAATGAAATTGTAGGGGCAAGTATATGTGCGGTTGACCCAAGTGTCAATGACACAATAAAGGCTCTTTATCAAGACAATGGGTTGTCTTTGCCAGACACTTATGACGTAACTTCACTTGTAAATCATATAACAGACGAAAACGATGCTCTTGCATATAGAACAAGTGATGAAAGATTGTCATATTTGAGAGAAAGGGCTCAAAAATCTAGTGCGGTTTATCTTGCGGGGAATATGACGACTGAAAAGAATAAAACAGCACTTGTAAATGCTCTTGCAGATTATGGCATTACAACTGAAAAATATGAGACATTTGGATATACATTTGCATCTATTGAACACACCGCACAAACAACAATAATTTCCTATCAAGGAAGATATGATTATGAGTTGAGTTTAATCAATCAAAAATACACACTTGAACAAAGAACAAGTGATGAATATTTAAACGAAGTTGCGACAATGAATACAAATTTGACAGCAGACCTTTCAAATAGTTTGCTTGATTCTCTTCCACAAGAAGTGTCAGATGCACTAGAAGAAATTGGACAAATGGATTTGTATAGTTTGATAGTGGGTTCAATATTCTTTAAAATGGCGGGCTTGCTTCTTCCAATTATTTATATGATTATGGTTGCAAACAACCTTATTGCAGGGCAAGTTGATAGTGGGGCAATGGCTTATGTTTTGTCAACATCAACAAAGAGAAAACAAGTTGTGTTTACACAAGCGACATATCTTGTTTCGTCATTGTTTGCAATGTTTGCTTGCACAACATTAACAAGTGTAATTTGCTTGTCTATTGTGCAATCAACAACAATAACTCTAACATATGGAAAACTTATTTTGCTTAACGTTGGGGCTTTTGTTACAATGTTTGCATTGAGTGGGATTTCATTCTTGGCATCTTGTTGGTTCAATCGTTCTAAATATTCAATGAGTCTTGGTGGCGGAATCAATATGTTCTTCCTTGTTGCGACAATGTTAGGATTGTTTGGTTCAAAAGTTCTTCCAAGTGTTGTGAGATTGAGTGCTCTTAATTTCTTCAACTACACATCTCTTATTTCATTGTTTGATGTTGTTTCAATACTTGATGGCACAACAACATTTATTTGGAAATTTGCAATTTTAATTGCCGTTGGACTTGTTTGTTATATCGTTGGGGCAATTAAATTTAAGAAGAAAGATTTGCCATTGTAAACTATGGAAATTTTTATA
>CAZLYY010000056.1:0-4041 GCA_964563895.1 uncultured Christensenella sp.
GCCATAATCATTTCCTTTAAAATTTGATTTTTAATAGTTCCAATCAATTTTTTTGAAAATCTTCTATTGTCAATTTTATATTCTTTTTCATTTATTTTGTTCGTTTTGCACTCCACAATGTTAGCGTTAACATTAAGGTAAACTTTAAAAATAGGTTGTGTACCCCGGAACCCTGCCTTAAAAGTTACTTTTTTCTTAAAAATATCAAAAATTATATCCGTATTTTGAAAAGTTTCATCGGAAAAATTTTCAATTTTTAAAGTCATATCCTTTATCTTTTTGCTAAACCAACTAAGGTGCCTGCTTTGTTCGCTATCCAAAGTTTCAATAATTTTATCGTTTTTTAGAATACACAATTCACCATTGTTTTTTATTTTGTTATTTTTGTTTGTTGAACTTTCCTTGCCACTTGATTGACTAGAATCACTTGACGAACTTTCACTTGAACTATCACTTCCTTTGCTTTCTTGCTCGCCACTTTCAACATCAATGCTATTTATTGCAATTGTTTTGTTTTCGCCAAGCATTTCGTTGTAATATTCCCCAATAGTTTTTAGGGCTTGATATTGATTGTGCTTGTCTTCCACACTATATCTACTCAAAATGACATAAAAATCACTATTCAAGTTTTCAACGGACGATAGCAAATCTTTTGCGCTCTTTTTTGTATGCACGAGCAAAATATTGTTTGTATTTACTTTGTTTTTTTGAAAATAATCTAGGTTGTTAAAAAGGTTTTCGTTGCCTGCGTCATTATTAAAAACAAGCACCCTACAATGAGCAAACCCACCAACTTTACCAAAATTAAGGTTTATTTTTTCCATTGCATCGGCTACCGACTTGCCTTTTAAACTAGACACTTTGAGCGAATTTTGACTACTTGAGGCGTCTGGAATGAGATATTGCAAAGTAACTTCATACTCATCGTCTATTTTGTCTATCCCAACCGCTGTGATAATATTTTCCGAACGACTTTGTTGAGGAAGGCTTATTGTAGTAGGAAACATCAACACAACAATTATCAAAACAATTAGCAAAAGTTTATTCCGCCAAAGATATTTCATTTTGTTTTCTCCTTTTTATCAAACCAAAAATAAACACAACAAACGGAATTCCCCCTTGTACAAAAATTATAAAAGGCAAAAGATATGTTTGTGCATAAAATATTGTTAAATACACATTAAAAGACATTATATAATTCAAAACAATTATCCCACAATAGATTATTCCCGCTATAATAGCGCTACATTTTTTTGTAAAAACCGCTCCAAAGCAATACATTCCAGATATAACATTGAGTGTAAGGTCAAGAAAAAGTGCTATATCCCAAACCAAAATAAGTATCCAATCAAACGAACCTATATCGCTAACAGAAGGCAAAAATTGCATAATATCGCTAATTGCGTTGGTATGGCAAATGGTGTTGTTCCCATAAGTAAAATAGAAAAGTGCGTGAAACAATACAACCAAAAGCAACATTATCGCAACAAAAATTAAAACTTTCAAATTAAATTTTTTATCACATTTAACCTTGCCAAAAAAAATTATTAAAAACATATAATCCCCAAACCAAGCGGAATACTTATATGCATTTTTTACAAAACCAACACCGTTTTCCAAAAATGGAAGAGCATTTGTATAATCGGCACGAAAGACGCCAACAATAATTGTTACTATAAAACCAAAAAGGACAATAGGCATAAAAAACTCGCACAACCGCCCATAAGCATTCAAGCCTTGTTTTAGGCAAAACAACGAAACTATAACAATTGGAAAAGCAAACGTGTACCAACTAAGAGTTGTATACAAATTGTCATCTAGATAGACGTAATTTGTTTGAAATCTATTCCACCCTTGCATAACAAAATACAAAAATAGAAGAAACATAATAATTTTGCTTATTGTCTTGCCAAAAATATACTGCAATAATTCTTCAAAAGTCATATCTTTGTATTTGTTCATTAAAAACAAAAACATCAAAAGCACCAAAAAATCACATAAAAATATAAATAGCAACATTAGATAACCATCTCTGCCCAAATTTGAAGCAAAGACATTTGGCAACAATAAAACTTTCAAGGTCAAAATGCTTACAGCCAAAATAAACAGCAACTGCCTTGTGGTTACCATCTTTTTCATTTTTCTTCCCCTTCTTTATTTTTCAATCTTACTCTATTTTTGTTTGGAATACTTTTGGGTCTTGTTTTTAGGAAAACCAAACTATCCTTTACAACAAAATCTTTTTGGTCTTCTTTTATAAAAGGTGTATAAGGGGCAAGATATGGAGTGTAAAAACTATCAAAATTGCACAAATACGCAATAAAAAACAACATTCCTAAAATTATTCCATGAAAACCCAACGTACCACCAATAAGAGCAAAAATTAAACGAAGAAGGGATATTTGAGAACTTTGATTTGGAATAATATACACAGTTATCGCACTTAGTGCCACAATCATTACACTTGGCGGGCTAACTAGTCCCGCTTTTACTGCGGTATCCCCCAAAATGAGAGCCCCCACAATAGACACTGCCATACCAAGATATTTGGGCATACGAACACTCGCTTCAAACAAAATATCAAACAAAATTATAATAAACAATATTTCCAAAAAAGGATTTAGTGGCAAATTTTGTGTGGTATTTACAATGGTAACAAGAAATTTCAATGGCAAAACTTTGTAATGAAAAAGTTGGAGTGCAATATACATTCCCGGCAAAAAAATTGATATAAAAAGACCAAATACACGTATCAATCTCAAAATTGTTACCCTATGTGCGTCCGAATAATAGTCATAACTGCTTTGAAAATCTTCAAACATAATATAAGGAACAGTCAAAACGATAGGTGTGCCATCTACAATTATTGCAACCCTTCCTTCTAGCATTTTTGCACAAACAATATCTGGTTTTTCGCTATTCCCCACTTGGCGAAAAATAGAATTTGGCTTGTCTTCTAAAAATTTGACTATGTAATAACTATCTATAACCCCATCAATTTCATAACAAGAAAGTTTTTCTTTTATTTTCTTTACAACTCGCAAATCTACAACATCATTTAAATAAACCAAATCAACCCTTGTTTTTGTTTTAGTCCCTACAATCAATTCTTCAATTTTTAGTTCCTTGCTTGGAAGTCTTTTGCGTATAAGGGAAAGATTTACTTTGAGAGTTTCGGTAAACCCTTCTCTTGGGCCACTAAGCACAGTTGATGTTGGTGGTTCTTCCACACCACGTGCGGGGTATTTCACCGTATTAAAACACAAAATTTTTTCTTCATTGTCGCAAATCAAACCAGTAAACCCACGCAAAATTTTTTCTTGTGCTTGTTTTTCGTCAAGCAATTCCGCATTGCAAAAATTGACTATTTGATTTTGCAAATCAGTCAACGTAAACTCCCAATTTTTAAAATTTGCAAGTGGTCGCATAATGGAAAGATTTATCTCTTCTTGATTTGCAAGTTCGTCAATATATATAATTCCCAAATTTTTATTTGCAACAACAATTTCTTTTGTTACAATATCTGGACTATCCAAAAATTCTTTTTTTAATTTTTCAATTCTCTTTTTTGCACTCAACATACAAATAGTTTGTTTTGTTTGCAAAAAAATATTCCATTACCCAAAGTTATAAAAATGTATAATTATTTATTATTTATAAAAATATCAAAAAGTTTTGAAAATAAATTAAAAAATTATTAAAATTTTAAAAACCTTTATTTAAACGACTTTTTTATTTTTTTATTCAAAATAATTAAATTGTTGCTTTAAAATGTTTGACAATTTTTATGTCAATTGGTAAATTTATCTTGCTAAAAAAATAAAAATTATCCACAATGTAAAAAATAAAAAAGCCCTTTATTTTTCAAGTTTTATTGAAAAATTTTTGCAAAAATGTGGATAAGTGCATAACTTTTGTGGATAACTTGGCACTTTTCCACACTTTTGAATAAAATTACATAAAAATTTATAAATATTTATTTTTATTCAAATTTTTAGTTTTGTGGATAAGTTAGCAACTTTTGTGGATAAGTTTTTACCC
>CAZLYY010000057.1:0-4027 GCA_964563895.1 uncultured Christensenella sp.
GTTTTATAAACACAAAAAAATATTGCAAAAAATTATCATTAATTCAAGACAACTTTTTTGTTTAAATTTAAATGAAAAATAGTTCTTTAATCTTTAATCTTTTTTCAAAAAAAGTATGTACTTTTTTTAAAAAATCTCTACTTTTTAAAACCATATTTTTATCAAATTTTTACAAAATCTACTTGACAATTTTTTTTTATTATTGCAAAATGTTACCCGCATATAACTATTGGTTTATATATATATTTATATGTATTAGTTAATAATATATCTTTTTTTTTAAAAAATAAAAATTGGATATTAAAAACTTTAATTTTAATAAAAGGAGAAAAAATGATAAAAAAATTAATGCAATCAATTAGAGAATACAAAAAACCTTCTATTCTCACTTCGGCTTGCGTTTTTGTGGAAGTCGTCTTGGAAGTGCTTATTCCATATGTAATGTCGGCATTGATAGACCAAGGAATTTATCAAAACAATATGCCAGTTATATTGAAATTGGGACTTGTTTTATCACTTATGGCGATTTGTTCGCTTGTTTTTGGGTATATGTCAGGAAGTTTTTGTGCAAAAGCAAGTTCGGGGTTCGCAAAAAACTTAAGACAAGATATGTTTGAAAAAATACAAACTTTTTCGTTCTCGAACATTGACAAATTTTCCCCAGCAGGACTCGTAACAAGACTTACAACCGATGTAAACTATTTGCAAAATAGTTATCAAATGATTATTCGTGGGGCGGTTAGGTCGCCATTTATGCTTATTCTTTCACTTATTATGACCTTTACAATAAACACAAAAATGGCACTTATTTTGCTTTGCGTATCCCCATTTCTTGTTTTAGGGCTAGTGTTGATTCTAAAAAAAGTACACCCTATTTACAAAAGGGCTATGATAGAATATGACGACTTGAATAGAACAGTGCAAGAAAATGTGCGTGGTATGAGAGTTGTAAAATCTTATGTGAGAGAAGAACACGAAGTAGAGAAATTTGACCTTGTTGGCGACCAAATTTATCAAGATTTGTCAAAAGCAAGCAAAATTTTGGCACTAACTTCCCCACTTATGCAAGCCATTATTTATACCAGCATGCTGCTAATATCTTTTCTTGGAGCAAAAATCATTGTAAACAGCAACTCAACTCAACTAACAACAGGTCAATTGACGGTTATGTTTTCCTATTCAATGCAAATTTTATCTTCCCTTATGATGTTGTCCTTTATTTTGGTATCTAGTGCAATTGCAAGACCATCTGCGGAAAGAATTGTGGAAATTCTAAACGAAGAACAATCAATAAAAAATCCTGAAAACCCTATTATGAAAGTTAGTTCTGGGGATATTGATTTTGAAAATGTTTCTTTTTCATACAAAGACGACATCTCAAAATTGTGTTTGGAAAACATCGATTTACATATCAAGGCCGGGCAAGTTGTTGGAATTTTAGGCAATACAGGAAGTTCAAAAAGCACACTCATTTCCCTAATTCCAAGATTATATGATACAACCATTGGAGAAGTAAAAGTTGGCAAGAAAAATGTAAAAGATTATGACCTTGCTTCCTTGCGTGATAGTGTAGCAGTTGTTCTTCAAAAAAATACTTTGTTTTCTGGAACAATAAAAGAAAATTTATTGTGGGGCAACGAAAAAGCAACCGACAAACAAATTCAAAAAGCGTGTCAACTTGCTTGTGCGGACGAATTTATTGAAACTTTTGACAAAAAATATGACACCTATCTAGAAGAAGGCGGAACAAATCTTAGCGGTGGACAAAAACAAAGGCTTTGCATTGCTAGAGCACTTTTGAAAAACCCTAAAATCCTTATTTTAGACGATTCTACAAGTGCTGTTGACACAAAAACGGACAAAAAAATTCGCAATGCTTTTAGAGAAGAATTGCCAAAAACAACAAAAATCATCATTTCGCAAAGAGTATCTAGTTTGCAAGATGCAGATTTGATAATTGTTATGGAATCAGGCAAAATTGCTTGCAAAGGAACACACAAAGAACTCCTTAAAACAAGTGCCTTGTATAAAGACATTTATGAAAGTCAAAACAAAAAAGGAGGGAAAAACAATGAAAAAAAATAAGATGAAAAACCCAACATTTTCTCGCCTTTTAAAAACAATTACAAAAGGACATAAAATTCAATTTTGCATAGTCGTATTTTGCATTTTGGTTGCATCAATAACTTCTGTTTTTTCTTCAACCTACATCAAAACCATAATTGACGACTTTATTGCTCCAATGCTTACAAGTGGTTCAAAAGATTTCACAGGGCTAACAAAAAGCATTTGTACAATGGCAGGGGTGTTTGCTATTGGCATTGTTGCGACTTTCACATACAACTTTATAATGGTCATTATTAGCGAAAGTGTTTTGAGAGATGTAAGGCACGATATGTTTGCTAAAATGCAAAAATTGCCTATAAATTATTTTGACACACACACGCACGGCGACATTATGAGCCATTACACAAACGATATTGATTCGCTTGAAAATATGATTTCAAACAGCATTCCTACCCTTATTTCGTCTGGAATAACCGTTATTACAGTTTTTTGTGCTATGATTTATATGAGTATATATTTGACGGTTGTTGTTATGGCATTTTTATTGCTTATCCTTGTTATAACAAAAGGACTTGGCAAAAAAAGTAGAAAATATTTCGTCAATTTGCAATCTTCACTTGGCACAACCACTGGATTTATTCAAGAAATGACAGCCGGACAAAAAGTTATAAAAGTCTTTAATCACGAAACAAAGACAATTGGCAAATTTACAAATTTAAATAATGATTTGTATCAAAATACAATGAAAGCAAATAAATATGCAAACATATTTATGCCTATTATGAGCAATTTGACCAACTTGCAATATGTTTTGCTTGCTATAATTGGCGGAATACTTGTTGCATACGACATACCAAATTTAACAATTTTGGGCTTTACAACCATTGGGGTTGGCACAATTGCATCCTTTTTGCAACTTGGAAGAGGTTTTTCTATGCCACTAAGTCAAATATCTCAACAAGTAAACTCCATTATCCGTGCTATTGCAGGTGCAGAAAGAATTTTCTCTCTTATGGACGAAAAGCCTGAAGTTGATGAAGGATATATTACTTTGGTTAATGTTGTTAAAAACAAAGACGGTTCTCTCACAGAAACAAAAGAAAAAACAAATTGCTGGGCTTGGAAAGATACAAAAAGGAACGAGGGGGAGCAACTCGTTGAATTAAAAGGCGATGTAAGACTTTTTGATGTAGACTTTGGATACACAAAAGAAAAAACCGTTCTTCACAACATTTCCCTTTATGCAAAACCTGGACAAAAAATTGCCTTTGTTGGTGCAACAGGTGCTGGAAAAACAACAATAACAAATCTTCTTAATAGATTTTATGACATTGCAGACGGGAAAATTAGGTATGACGGAATAAACATAAACAAAATCAAAAAAGACGATTTAAGACGTTCTATTGGTATGGTTTTGCAAGATACAAATCTTTTTACAGGCACAGTAAAAGAAAATATCCGTTATGGCAACCTTGATGCAACAGATGAACAAATTTATGACGCTGCCAAACTTGCAGGTGCAGATGACTTTATCAAACGTCTTCCTAATGGCTATGACACAATGCTTGAAAGTGATGGAGCAAACCTTTCTCAAGGGCAAAGACAACTCCTTTCCATTGCAAGAGCAGCGGTTGCAAATGCTCCTGTTATGATACTTGACGAAGCAACTTCCAGCATTGATACTTATACGGAAAAATTGGTTCAAAAAGGTATGGACGCTTTGATGAACAATAGAACAACCTTTGTCATTGCTCACAGGCTTTCCACCGTTCAAGATGCAAATGTTATTATGGTTTTAGACCACGGACATATAATAGAAAAAGGCACGCACGAACAACTTATTGAAGAAAAAGGACAATATTATCAACTTTACACAGGAAAATTTGAATTGGAATAACTTTTACAATAAAAAGTTAGATAATTTATTAAAAAAGGTTTTACTATTTTGTAAGACCTTTTT
>CAZLYY010000058.1:0-4006 GCA_964563895.1 uncultured Christensenella sp.
ATTTTATTAAATTTTTGAAAAAATTGGATTTAATAAACAAAATTTAAGCAAAAAAGAACATTGCTTTTTACACAATGTTCCAATTCGTAATTTGCTAGGTTTAAAAACACTAGCATTGACTAAAAATTATGTATATTATATATTCCTATTATACAATATATACAATTTTGTATTTATTGCAAAAAGATACTTATATAAGTTGCAACACTCCAAATTTTAATCTATCAATCTATTTACATAAAAACACCAATCAAATTATGTATGACAAAGCATAATTCCACATACTTTTAATGCATTTTTACTTCTTAAAAGTTTGTTCATTGCTTGCATTGTGGCGCCCGTTGTATAGACATCGTCAACAACAAGCACCTTTTTGCCCGTCAAATCAATTGAATCATCAATAACAAACACCCCTTCAAGATTTTTTCGTCTTTCTTCCTTGTTTAACTCTGTTTGCTCTTTGTTGTCCTTTATTCTCAAAATTAAATTTTCTTTTAACTCAATATTCAATTTGTTTGCCAAAATTCTTGCAATCACTTCCGTTTGACAAAAACCCCGTTCTTTCATCTTTGCACGAGTTATTGGAACATAGGTAATAAAATCAAAATCGTCTTTTACACTTTCTCTAAACTTTTTCAACATAAGTTCCGCTATTGCTTTTGACACAAATGGTTGCTTGCCGTATTTCAATTTGTAAATCAAATCTTTGCCAGTGTCTTTTAGTTTTGCGACACAAACACAATAATCAAAATCTTTATGATTATCCTTGCAATTTAAACAAAATCTATCAAATTTGCCCACTCTATCGCCACATTTTTCACAAGCACGAGAGATAAAGTCTAGCCCCTTAAAACAACTATCGCAAAGAAAACAATTTCCACCGTCTATAATTTCATCTTCACAAAGAGCACAAACAAAATTTTCGCCAAAAAGGTCATCAATTTCAGCCATAAAGGTCCTCCGTCTTGCGTTTTTGCAATTTGATAAGTTCGCAAAGCATACTATTTCTTTTGGCAGTATAATTGTTGTAAATCATTCGTGCAATGTTTTTCTTTTCTCCCACCAAAACAACCATTTTTTTTGCCCTTGTTACCGCTGTGTAAAGCAAATTTCTTGTTATTATTTGTGGAGAACCAGCAACAATTGGCACAACCACCGTATCAAACTCACTTCCTTGACTTTTGTGAATTGTGGTTGCATAGCACACAAAAAGTTCCCCTACTTCCGCACGAGTATATGTCGCAACTCTATCATCATCAAAGGCAACCACCGTTTCCCCATTTTGATAATCAATTTTGATAATTTTACCCATATCACCATTAAAAACGCCATTGCCCTTTTCAAACATTCCATTTTTAAGGGTTTTATGCCACTCCAAGTCATAATTGTTTACAACTTGCATAACCTTGTCCCCTTCTCTTAGCGTTCTACTTTCAAAATTTATTTCTTGTTTCTTAAAGGCAGGTGGATTTATTATTTCTTGCAACTTTTTGTTTAAATTTTCCACACCACACATTCCAGATTTCATTGCACAAAGCACTTGAATATCCATTGGTTCGCATTTCCTAAAAGCAGGAAGACGTTCTGTAACAAGTTTTATGACGCAATCAAACATATCTTCCCCAGATGCTCTATTTTCATAGAAAAAGTCGTTTGAATGGTTGCTTAAATCGGGCATTTTACCTGTGTTTATTAGGTGAGCATTGGTTACAATAAGGCTTTTATCATCTTGCCTATAAATATGTGATAACTTAACACAAGTTATTTTTGCGCTGTCTATAATATCTTTCAAGACATTTCCCGCACCCACACTTGGCAATTGGTCTTTGTCCCCCACAAGCACAAGTTTGCAACTGTTTGGAAGTGCTCTCACAAGCGAATAAAACAAGTTTACATCTACCATAGACATTTCGTCAACAATGACGACATCTGCATTTAATTTGTTTTTTTCGTTATACTTAAACCTTGGAGTATCCCCTTCTTTGTACGTTACCTCAAGCGCCCTATGAATTGTGCTTGCCTCATATCCACAAGCCTCACTCATACGTTTGCTAGCCCTTCCTGTTGGTGCTAAAAGGAAAATTTTGCTTGTATAATTGCTACACGCTTGCAAAATTGCTTTCACTATGGTTGTTTTGCCTGTACCCGGGCCACCTGTTATGACGGTAACTTTTCCCTTCACTGCTTCCCTTATTGCGTCTTTTTGAGTTTCGTGAAGTTCAATTTTGTTTATTCTTTCATACTCGCTTATTTCGGTTTCTACATCAACTTTGTTGTCAATTTCGCTAATATCAAGCAAAATAAGTTTGCTTGCAATGGCGGACTCCATATAGTAATAATTTTTTAAAGCAACACACTCTTTATCTTGATAAGTAAATGTTTTTACAACATTTTCAATTTCGAGTTTTTCAATTTCGCCATCAAAAATTGGGAGCAAAACATCGTCTTCTATTTTTAGCAAATCAAAGGCTTGTCCAAAAAGGTCATCTCTTTGCAAAAATGTATTGCCCATTTTGTCGCTAGATTCCTTGAGAACGTGCAAAATGCCCGCCCTAACACGAAAATCACTTGTTGGGCTAATGCCCATATTTTGTGCAATTTTATCCGCGGACAAAAAGCCGACTCCGTCAATATCTTCCACAAGTTTATATGGATTGTTTGATACAATATCAACTGTTTTGTCCTTGTACATATTGTATATTCTAAGTGCCAAATTGAGAGAAATATTAAATTGTTGCAAAAAAATGATAGCATTTTGAGAACCTTTTACTTCCGCATAACTTTCCCCAATTTGTATCGCACGTTTTTCACTAATACCTTTTACTTCCGCAAGGCGAATAGGCGAATATGCCAAAATATCCAAGGTGTCAAGTTTGAATTTGGAAACAATGCGTTCGGCGGTTACTTCCCCCACACCAAAAATGAGCCCACTACCAAGATATTTTTTTATTCCTTCCAAACTTTTAGGTTCTACAACTTTAAGTGTTGAAAAAGCAAATTGTCTACCAAATTTGCTATGCTTTACCATTTCGCCCGTCAACTCAACATCTTCGCCAACGTTTATATTTGCGGTTTTCCCAACGCAAGTAATATAATCGTCCTTGCATTCTACCACAAGAACGGTATATCCATTTTCGCTATTTCTATAAATAATTTCTTCAACATTTCCGCAAATTGTCATAATTTTATTTTATATCTTTTCATATTTTCACGCAACTAATTAACAAAAATATATTCTTTTATAGTTTTTTATTAAAATTTGCTTCAATATATCTCTTTGCGCACTCATCAATATCCCCAGCCCCCAAAAAGAGAAGAATACAATCTTTATACTTTTCAAGTTGAATTTTAACATCTTGCTTGTTTAGTGGCCCTATAATTGTAAAATCTTTGTTTTGAGAAAAAAGTTTGTCTTTCAAATATTTTGCACTACCCAAGTAGGAATATTTTTCTCTAGCGGAATATGTATGCAAAATAACCAATTCCTTGACGCTATCAAAACAAGAAAGGAAATCATCAATCAACATTTTTGTGCGAGAATATGTATGCGGTTGAAAAATGCAAACAATTTTTTTCTTATACACTTCTTTGCACATTTGTATAACTTTTGCAATTTCCGTTGGATGATGAGCATAATCTTGCACGACAATATTCCCATTTCTTTCACCCAACTTTTCAAATCTTCTATCCACATTGCAAAATGTTACAAGTGTTTTTTTTATTATATCCATTTTTATACCATAAAATTGCGAAACAGCAATCGCCAAAAGTGCATTGTCAACATTAAATTTTCCAGCAACTCCCAAACTAATTTTATCTATAAACTTTCCGTTATAAAAAACATCAAAACTATATTTTCCATTTCCTTTTATTTTGATGTTTTTTGCTTGCCAATTGGAAAAATCATCTATTCCACAAAAAGATATTTTTAAATTACTATCCAAAAACTCTTTTGTTTTTTCATTTGCAAAACATTTTATCTTTGTATTATTTACAAATTTTTTAA
>CAZLYY010000059.1:0-1567 GCA_964563895.1 uncultured Christensenella sp.
AAATAATCACTCAACTTGCTTTGGACATCACTTTTGTTTGTTTGTTCAACATTCCCTATCGTCAAAAGAGCATTTCCTGCCAAATCGTAAGCATTTTGATATGTTTTTAATTGTTTCTTTTGTGTATCAATTTCGTTGTACTTTGCAAGAGCATTTGTAGATTTTTCACTATAAGTCTCATTGCTTCCAATTGTTGTTTGGTCATCACCAGTCAATGCTTGAGAAGTTGAAGCATAGACACTTGTATATGTATCAACATTGTCCGAAAGGCAATTTTCAACCCCCAACAAATCATCGCAAGCAATTAAATAATTTTTTAATGTTTCCGTTTCGCTGGAATAATCTGCGGTTGCACCTACTATATTTCTTGTCGCAAAAGAAAAATTGTTGCCTTGAAAAGTACCGCTATTTGATTGGACACTTTGTGTTGTATAAAATGAAAGAGTTGTATCTTGATTTTGTTTGTTTATTGAAAAAATGCTAGTTGCCCCTAATGAAACAAAAAGCAACATTACTGCAAATGCAACAAAATATAAATTTTTTTTGAATTTACACATTTTATTTCTCCTTTGTTTATAAACACCTAGCAATTTCTATTTTTTTTGAATTTTTTGTTGTTTTTTTAAAAAATTTTTTATCTTTTTTTTGTTTATTTATTTCCTAAAAAATTATTTACTTATTTTAAATAAAAAAAATTTTTTGCAAATGTTATCAATACGACAAAAAGCCTACAAAATTACATAATTATTGTACAAAAAAATAAAAAAATAATCAAATAATTATTGACTATTTTTTTACTATTTTTATAGGTATTTTTTATTAGAATTTTTTTATTATTTTTAATAAAAATATTTATGATTTTTTCAAAAAATTACACCTAATTTAAATTTGCAATTTCTATAATATTTTACTTGTTATGTTGTAGTTGATTTTACAATTACAAAATGCCCAACGGAGTCCGAATCTGTCATAAATTTATAGCCAACAGCACCAACAGGTTTTAATGCCACCGCAAGACCTTGTTTGGCATCATCTCCATCAACCCCAACAAGAACATTCATAACCGTTTCGCCAATTTGCTTGTTTAGACTCTCTGCAGAGCCTGTTTTTAGGAAATAATCAAGAGTTTTAAAGATATTTGAAGTTTCTTCACTTGTCAAATTGTTGAAAGTCAAACTTTTTGATGAAATTGTATATTTAAAATCATCTTCACTATCTTTTGCCACGTCTACAGTGGAAGACACATAAAGAGCATCTGGCACATATTTTTTTACAAGTGACAATGGAAAACTTGACATTTGTTCTTTTATTGATGATAGTTCGAATTTTACAACAATATTCAATGTTGCACTGCCGTCCGTTTTTGCATCGAAAATAGCAACTTGTTTGACAGCAAATTCAAGAGATGTTGATTCGCTTATTTTAATTTTGCTATCCATTTGAGTTTCAACCATCATTTGAGCAAAAGCCCCAAGTTGTTTGTCTGTAAAATCTATATCGCAATTCATATTGCTTGAAATATTTGTCAAATTAACGGAATATTTTTCGGTTGATTCTTCGTATGTAA
>CAZLYY010000059.1:1667-3968 GCA_964563895.1 uncultured Christensenella sp.
ATGATAGCATAAAGTTAAAAATTGAACAAATAAAAAATATGAATTGTAAATAGAAATTAAATGTAACAACAAACTCAATATCATTTGACTTTTTTGACAAAATTTTACACAATATAGTTATTGTTAGGGGGTAAATATGAATAAAATTTATGAACCATTGTTCACACCTTGGAAAATAGGCAATGTTGAGATTAAAAACAGAATTGTCGTTTGTCCAATGGGTGGGACATCTCTTTTTGGTTGGATGGAGCTTCACCATTTTGACAAGGACGCAGGGGACTTCTTCCTTGACCTTGCTCGCCACGATGCAGGGCTTATCATTCCAGGCATTGCACCTATCCGCAATATGATAGGCGGGGGTTGGCTTTACAAAGCAAATGGGGCTTTTAGGAAACTCAAACCATATATGGAAGAAATTCACAAAACAGGGGCAAAACTTTTTGTGCAACTCACCGCTGGTTTTGGTAGGTCGTTTTCTATCCCACAATCTATTGCAGGCATTGCAAAAAAGAAATTTTTGCGTGGAATGTTGAAGCCAATTATTGATATAAGCAGATTGACCGCTTCTCCAAGCGAATTGCCATCAAGGTGGCTTGCAGGTTACACTTGTAGGGCTCTCACAAAGAAAGAAATTTTGGATATGATTGACGGCTTTGCAAAAACTGCAAAAAAATGTCAAGAAGCAGGTGTTGACGGTGTAGAAATTCACGCTGTGCACGAAGGCTATCTTCTTGACCAATTCACTTTGCCATACACAAATCAAAGGACTGACGAATATGGCGGAAGTTTTGAAAATAGATATAGATTTGCCGTTGAAATTGTCAAGGCTATCAAAAAAGAGTGTGGGGAAGATTATCCTGTTTCCCTTAGATATTCCGCAGTAAGCAAAACAAAAGGTTTTTGCGAAGGTGCTGTGCCAGGCGAAAAATACAAAGAAGTGGGTAGAGATTTAAAGGAAAGCGAAAAAGCAGTCAAGTATCTAGAAGAAGCGGGATATGATATGCTCAACACAGACAATGGTACTTATGATGCTTGGTATTGGGCTCACCCACCAGCATATATGCCACAAAATTGCAATTTGGAAGATGTTTCTCATATCAAACAATTCTGCTCTATCCCAGTCGTTTGCGCTGGAAGAATGGAACCTGCAACCGCTTCAAAAGCAATTAAGGAAGGACAAATTGATGCAATGGGTGTCGCAAGACAATTCTTGACCGACCCACAATGGATTACAAAACTCAAAGAAGATAGGCTAGAAGATATTATGCCTTGCATTTGTTGTCATAATGCTTGCTTCCCTATGGCTCACTACAAAGGTGTTGCTTGCGATTCAAGTATGGAAGACTCCGCTCATATGGCAAGATGTGCTTTAAATCCACAAACTATGGACGGCGGAAAATACGACTACAAGCCTGCAAAAACTCCAAAGACAATTGCAGTTATTGGTGGCGGAATAGGTGGTATGGAAGTTGCTCGTGTTGCCTCTTTGCGTGGACATAAAGTTACAATTTATGAAAAAACAAAAAAATTGGGCGGTGTGTTTGTCCCTGCTTCTGCTCCAAGTTTTAAAGAAAAAGATAGACAACTTTTGAAGTGGTACGAAAGACAAATGAAAGCACTCAATATTGAAATTAAATTCAATACTTGTGTTACAGATTTAAGCACAATTCCAGCCGATGAATATGTCATTGCAACAGGTTCGACCCCTAGAAAACTTAGAATGGAAAATGCTGAAAAATGTCTTGATGCTATTGATTATTTGAATGGTCAAGAAGTGGGCGAAAATGTCGTTATCATTGGTGGTGGACTCACCGGTTGTGAAATTGCTTACGACCTTATTTTAAAGGGCAAAAAACCAACTATTGTTGAAGCGAAAAACGACCTTATGGCTGTTGCTGGGCTTTGCCTTGCAAATTCTTCTTTCCTAAGAGATTATTTCAAATACAAAAAGACACCTGTTTATCTTGAAAGCAAACTTACAAAAATTGGGGATAAAACAGTTGAAGTAGAAACTGCCGATGGACAAACTCATAAAGTTAAAGCAGACAACATAATCACTTGCATTGGTTACAACTCTGCCCCACTTTGCGAAGAATCAAAAAATATTCACCTTGTTGGCGATGCAAAACGTGTTGGCAACTTGCGTACAGTTATTTGGCGTGCTTGGGACGTTGCAACTAAATTGTAATATATTTGCAAAACTTTTGATTAAGGGTTAAGCATTTTGAAACTAGCAAAATAAAAATAAAGGAACAATGTAAAATAAATACAATGTTCCTTTTTGTATTAGTTTCAAAAGCA
>CAZLYY010000060.1:0-3925 GCA_964563895.1 uncultured Christensenella sp.
ACAACAAAAATAAAGTCCCTAGTGTAAACAAATCGTCAAACGACATTTATGATGTGACAATCATAAAGCAATATGGTGACACAATAAAAGAAACATCTAAAAAGCAAATTTATGAAAACGACAATTTATCTATCAATCTTTTTGTTTCGGAAGAACATAAAATTGGTGAAAAAAGTAAAGATGCTAGCATTGGAATGGAATTAAGTTTTTAATTATGCAAATATTGATTTTAAAAAATAAATTTTAAACAGGGGTGGATTAAAATGAAAAATAATAAACTAAGCAACTACAAAAACAACAAACAAAAAGGCTTTATAGGAATTATAAAGGGTGTATTTTATACAATAATTGGCGGAATTATTGTGTTTTTTATCGTTTTGCTTACAGGCAAAAAATTGCCTATTGCAAAACAAGAAGTCGCACAAAAACTTCATACAAACAACATAAGTACAAGTATTAGTGATGAAAAGGAAAACATAAAAGAAAAACAAGTTGAAAATACTTTATCCAAACAAAGCAATGATTCTCAAACCTTTTACACAGCAACTGTTGAAAGTGAAAATTTGGATTCGGAAATAAACAATTCTAGTAAAGAAGTTGCCCTAACGAGCGAAACAACAACTCCACAAACAGTAAAAAACAATTCAATAGATGTCGGAGTATCATATAACGAAGGTGTCAAAACCGGTGCTGTTGCATATGAATATATTCAAAAGAAACAACAAAATAATATTGATAAGGAATTGCTTAGCTTGTATGGTGGTGTTGCAGTTTCAAAAAAAGATTCAAATTTTAATGTCAGTGTAAGTGGAAATGTTGAGAAAAAAAAGGTAAAAGACAATGGCTCTATTTTTTCATATAATATAGGTGGATATGCTTCTGTTGACAATAAACTTAACACTCATGTAGCACTAGAAGCTGGTGCAAGCTTAACAAATATAAAAGTCAATGATACTACAACATTTGGCTTTGGTGGTTCTGCAAAATATGAAAATATAAATGGGGAAAACCATTATCGCATTGGTGTTGGCGGACAATTTGTATTTGGAGATACAGATGATGATTGTGTTGTATTAACCTCATCAAGCAACAAAACAAGCAATTTGATAAACTTTTCCGAAAAAGTTAATAACAGTATTGTAGTTGAAACATCAGACAACAAAAAAGAAGATGACAGCAAGAAAGATGATGACAAAAAAGAAGAAGATGAAAAGGAAGAAATAGGAACAGACAATCAAGAGCCAAAAGATCCAGATAAATATGATGATCTTGAATTTTAATTGTAATTTTTTCAAAAATTTTATTAGTTGTAATTTTTAGAATAATCACAGGAAAGGGGCATTATCTCTGCAGATACTGTTCCCTTTTTTTGTTGTCTTTGAAATATAAAATTGAATAATTTTTAAAAGTCGTAAAATATATAATTTGCTGTGCAAAAAATTTATTAGTGCAAACTGACGATTATATATTAAATATTGACAAAAAAATATATATAATATATAATATATCTAAACAAAACGGGTGGGACAATATAAACAAAAATAAAGGGGTGTTTTAAAAATGGGAAAAAATAATAATAGTACATCAACAAGGAATAGCGGTCGTATCACTGAAACTCGTGGTATGATAAAAGGATTTGCTCTTGGGTTAGGAACTGTAGTTCTTGTAGTAACCACTGTTATAGGTGTTCGTTTTCATTTCTCAAAACAAGCTGCTTTAAAAGCTACTGAAAAAGAGTTGAAAACTAAAACTAACATTGAAACGAGAATTGATGATAAGGAATATCAAAAAGAGAAAGAGGAACAAGAAAAAATTATTTCTCAAATAATTGATGAAACAGAATCAAATGAAACTAAGGCTGACGGACTTAGGATTAATGATGGTGGAAATGAAAATATTGATGACAATATGCCACATACTTTTGATGGCGAACCACCTGTAGAAAAAAGTGAAAACGCCGAAAATAAACTTAATAACGAAGGTGCAACACAACAATCAAATGTTGTTGATAGTGAAGCACTAAGTGCTAGTGCTGACGCTGAATCACAAGGTGAAAATTTAACTGAAACTGAAGCTGAAAATGTTGTAGAAACGAATGTTGATGGTTCAAATGCAACAAATGACAGTGTTGAAACACCAGCTGTTAATGTTGGGGCTGAAGAATCAACTGAAATGACAGGCGAAGAAATTGTTCAAAAAATTCGCGATGAACAAACAAAGGTCGGTAAGACTGAATCTGCTACTAATGCTGTTGAAGCTGAGCAACAAGCAATAGACCAAACTGGAGCTGAAACTGTCTCCCCTGCTGAAGCTGAAACTGTCTCCCCTACTGAGACTGAAGATGCCGTTGAGAAAATTGAAGAACAAGTAGTTGAAGCACCTACCGATACACAAGAAGAATTGACGGATTCGTTTGAAGAAGTTGAAGAAAGTGAAACAACTGCTGAAAAAGATGTTAATAAAATTAAATCTACTTTGGAAGAATATTCTGTACTTGATACACTTGCTGGTAAAGAAAGTCAAAGCAATAAAACCTCTGAAGAAAGTGAAACAACTGCTGAAAAAGATGTTAATAAAATTAAATCTACTTTGGAAGAATATTCTGTACTTGATACCCTTGCTAGTGAAGAAGGTCAAAGCAATAAGACCTCTGAAGGAACAAAAACGGAAACAACAATTGAAGAAGCATATGCAACAGTAAAAGGCGAAAATTCAACGCCTGAAGCGACAAATACTCCTGAAACACAAACTGAAAACGCTTCTAATGCTTCTGAAACACAAACTAAAATCTCCTCAAAAGATATAGTTAATCATTTTACAGAACATAAATCTTCTACTGCAATTAACTTTGGTGCAATTGCTGAAGACGGGATTTTAACTGCAGGTGCTGGTGTAAACTATAAAAAGAAAACTATAACAGATGGCAAAGTGGCAGATGTTACAACAATTACAGGTGATGTTGCTGTGGGCACTAGCGAAAAAGGAAACAATCTTGCCGTAGGTGCTGGTTTCGGTCAAAACTTTACCGTAGGAAAAAATGGTGAAAGTGTTGGATATAATTTAAATGCTAAAAGTTCGATTAATAGTGACAAATCTGTTGATTTTGAAGCTTCTGCAGGTGTTACGTATAGTATGGAAAAATTTGATTTAGAAGCTGGTGTAACAGTTGGTACAGCAGAAGATGGCTCTGCAAATGTAAAGGGAAAAGTTTTGGGTACAGTATATTTGGACGGAAAAAAGGATAGTCAAAATAATCGTCGCACTTTTGATGATATGTTGAAATATTCACTTGAAAAAAATAAAAAGATTAAAAAAGTAAATAATTCGAATCCTGGCGGTCAAACAGAAACTCCAGAAGAAACTGAAACCCCTACTACTCCTACAACCCCTACTAACCCTACAGATCCTACTAACCCTACTGAAAATCCTACTGAAAAAGACGATCCTGGCATTGATCACTCAGGGGGTTCTGAAGAACAAAGACGAGAAGACACTCCAATTTCTGAACCTACTGAAGTTGGTACAAATAATGATGACCCAAAAACACCAGGAAAAGAGCTATAATAATATATATTAAAAAATAAATTAATAATTAAAATTTATAAAGAAAAGACAAAATTTTGCGTATAAAAGTTTTGTCTTTTTTTTGTTCGTTCCCTACTTTTATTTTTGTGTATGAAAGTTTTGTCTTTTTTATTATTAATTTTTTGTTTGTTCCCTACTTTTGTATTATATTAATCTTGTAATATCATTAAAGCATAACAAAAAATGTTAAGCGTTTGAAAAATTTGTTTTAATAAATCCTTACAATATTTTTATCCTATATTTTGTTTCCTTAGGTCTTTTTTTAAATGATTTAGAATTTTTTTCTCAATTCTACTTATATAACTTTGAGAAATTCCCAATTTGTCCGCCACTTCTTTTT
>CAZLYY010000061.1:0-3776 GCA_964563895.1 uncultured Christensenella sp.
TCATCTAAAAAGTTGTGCTTTTTGTTTTGTTTGTCTTTATATGCGATGATTGTGGATAAATTAACATTTTCCACACTTCTAAAAATGTTTTTTTCAATTTGTGGATTTTCTTTTGCAAGTTCATAAATTAATTTTTTTACATATTTGCGCTTGGAAGCATTTTCATCAAAAAAACTTTGCTCTGTAAATTTGCACGCACATTGCAAAAATTTTAAATTGTTGAAATCTCTAAACGCAATTATATCTTTTTCACGAACATAATATAAGGGGCGAATAAGTTCCATTCCTTTGAAATTTGTGCTATGAAGTTTTGGCATCATTGTTTGGACTTGTGCTCCAAAAAACATACCCATAACAATTGTTTCTATCACATCATCAAAGTGGTGTCCAAGAGCAATTTTGTTGCACCCAAGTTCCTTTGCTTTTGCATAAAGGTGCCCCCTACGCATACGGGCACAAAGATAGCAAGGTGAAGATTGAATATTTACAACACTTTCAAAAATATCACTAGAAAAAATTGTTATTGGAATGTCAAGGTCTTTTGCATTGTCTTCTATTTGTTTGCGATTTGCTTTGTTGTATCCGGGGTCCATAACAAGATAAACAATTTCAAAAGGAAATTTGTTATGCCTTTTTAATTCTTGAAATAACTTTGCAAGCAACATACTATCTTTGCCACCTGAAATACAAACGGCAACCTTGTCATTGGGACTTAGCATATTATAATCATTTATAGCCTGACAAAATTTTGTAAAAATACTCTTGTGGAATTTTTTGCGAATGCTTTCTTCCACAAGTTCTGCTTTTGTTTTTGTATGGTTATTTGATTTATCTTTGTTTATTTCAATATCTTTTTTTTCTTTCATAGTGATAATATTTGTAATTTTACTTTAACTATTTTTCCATAATCTTGTTTGCTACATAACTTACAAGGGCTCCAGCGCACATCAAAGGATAATACACAACACTTCCCAAAGCACTTGTTTTTTCTGCCATTTCCAATGTGCAACAAACATCAACTTTATCACGAAAATTTCGTTTTTTGAGTTCGTTTCTCATTTTTCTAGCCAACCCATCGTAAGACGTTTTAAACAAATCCATAATCTCAAAACGTGGCATTTTGTATCTATTGCCCGTTCCCATAGCGCAAACAAGATTTATATTTTGTTTGTTGCAAAAAAGTATAGTAGCAATTTTTGCTTGCACATCGTCAATGCAATCTATAACAAAATCAAAATTTTTGTCGCCCAAAATATTTGGCAAGGTTTCTTCACAAATTTTTTCTTTTATTGCTTGAACGACACAATTTGAGTTTATTTCCTTTGCTCTTTGCTTTGCAATATCAACTTTTGGTTTGTCAATAGAAGAATAGGTCGCATAAAGTTGCCTATTTAAATTGCTTTTTTCAAAGTTATCACAATCTACAATAGTTATATTTTTTACACCTAATCTATAAAGCATTTCCAAAACATATCCACCGACACCGCCAACCCCAAGCAAACAAATATTTGCATTTTCAAGTTTTGTCAATTTTTCACCAACAACCAATTTTGTTCTTTCAACTTCTGACATCTTTTTCTCCTTTTTGACATAAGCAATCCACAAAAATAAAATTTTTGTTGATAAGTTTTATCTGTTTTTATTAAATTGAGATAAGTTTTTTATTCCAAAATACCACTTTGCTATTTTTAATTTGCCTTTTGTTTGTGGCGGAAATTTTGTTTTTAATTCCATTTTTTTTGATCTGTGCAAAATACTTTTTCCTCTTGTAAAGGAATAGAAAGATTTCTTTCCGTGATAAGCCCCCATGCCAGATTCGCCAAATCCGCCAAAAGGCAAAGAAGTTTCGAGCAAATGAACAATGCAATCGTTGATACAACCGCCACCAAAACGGCCATAGTTTTTGACCATATATATTTTTTCTTTGTCCATTCCAAAATAATAAAAGGCAAGTGGGTGTGCTTTTTCGTTAACCTTTGCAAATTCTTGTTCAAAATCTTGAAATTCTAGTATAGGCATAATTGGGCCAAAAATTTCTTCTTGCATACATTTATCATCATAAGTTATATCCGTCATAATAGTTGGTTCCAACTTGTCTCCCACAACTTTTCCGCCAAAAACCGTTTTGTTGATATCAATCATACCAGTCAATCTTTCAAGTGCTTTTTTGTTGATAACTTTTACAAAATCACTATTCAATTCGTCATTTGAATAATAAAATGTGGCAATCCATTTTTTGCACGCTTCAACAAAGGCTTCCTTTATTTCGCTATGAACCAAAACATAATCTGGCGCAACACAAGTTTGACCAGCATTCAAAAATTTTGCCCAAACAATCTTTTTGGCAGACAAATCTACATCTGCATCTTTGTCAACAAAGCAAGGGCTTTTGCCCCCAAGTTCCAAAATCATTGGTGTCAAATTGTTTGCTTGTGCAGTCAACAACTCTTGTGCTTTTTTATAACTTCCGGTGTAAAAAATCAAATCAAATTTTGACGAGAATAGTTCGGCAATATCTTCATCTTTTGTTACAACAAAAATATATTCACTATCAAAAACATTCAATATTTTTTCAATAACTTTTGTAACATTTGGCGTGTTGCGAGAAGGTTTCAAGACAATGGTATTCCCACCAGCAATAGCCCCAACAAGTGGCAAAAGCGACAATTGCAAAGGATAATTCCAAGGGGAAGCAATAAGCACCGTCCCATATGGTTCGTGCATAATATATCCTTTTGCTCCAATATTCATAAACGAAGCACACTTCTTTTGTGGTTTTGCAAGCCCTTTGAGATGTTTTATCATATAATTTATCTCTTCCATTACAGGCCCAATTTCTGTTGTTACGACATCAAACTCGTTTTTGTTTAAATCTTGCTTAAAAGCGGATAAAATTTTTGGATAATATGCCATTATTTGAAGTTTCAATCTTTTAAGTTGCAAGATTCTAAATCCTACATCATAAGTCTCCTTTGTCGCAAAATATTTTTTTTGTTTTTCCAAAATTTCTTGCATAATTCTCTCCTTTTTTATTTATTAAAATTTTATTTTTGAGTTTAATAACAAAAATTATAAATTTTCCTTAAAAATTTTGTTTATTTGTGCAAAATGTTCGCTCACTATTTGTGCATTTTCTTTTCCAAAAGCACCTTCTAATATTTTTTTATAATCTTCCACAATTTCAAGAACTTTTCTTTCTCCAAGTTTGGATAAACTATAATATACAACTCGTCTATCTCTTTCGGACTCTTTGCAAAGTATAAGGTTTCTTTTCTTTAGTTCCTTGCACATAGAAGCGACATTTGATTTTTGCATCATAAGTCTATTTACAAGTTCGGTTGCAGTTGCCGAACCTGCTCTATGCAAAAAAAACAGCACTCGAAATTTGGCGGAAAAAATATTTTTATATAATTTTTCGTCTTTACATTTTACAACACCTTCAAGTTCACGAGAAAACTCAAAAAAATCTAAATAACTTTCCAATTTGTCCATTTTTCACCTATCAAATTTAGAATATATGTTAGCAAATTTTTGTTTGCTTGTTAAATAAAATTTGCTTTTTTTGATAGGGATATAACGACCTTATCAAAATAGTAATAAAATTATAACCTTTATATATTTTTGTGTCAACTTTTATGTTCCGTTGCAAATAAAATTTGTAAAAAATTATGATAAATATGGGAAAGTCCCAAAATTTAGCCCTTTTATTGAATACAAAAAATTGTGTATTATTTAAAATTAAATTGAAAATTGTTTAAAAGGGAAATACAAGACAA
>CAZLYY010000062.1:0-2133 GCA_964563895.1 uncultured Christensenella sp.
GCAATTCTATAATCAATCTCTTTTTGCATTTTATCAATATCGTCTTGTGTCAATTCGTTAAACATTTTTCCCTCTATCAACAATATATTTTTTACACCCTTATTTTAAATAAAAAAACAATTGATGCAACTAAATTTAAGCAAATTTTAAATTTCTATCCTACAAAAAAGTCTACATTAAATTTCTACAAATAATTTTTTAAATTGTTTTTTATTGTCACTTGCTATTAAAAACAAAACTAATACAAATACATTATAGCACAACAAATTTATCAAGTTAACATTTATAAATACAAATTAAAACTAATTTGTACAATAAAATATAAAAAGGACTTTGCTTTATATCGCATTGCCCTTTTAAAATTTAGTTTAATATTTGGTTTTTAATTTTGGCTATAAGAATTTTCGTTGTCAGCTTGCAAATTCTTTGTAAATTTTTCACAAAATTGATCGCGAGTATAATTATTTAAATCATCAAGACGAGAAGCACTATTCGTGTAGTAACACCTATCGTCTTTATCATAATAAGCCATATCGTTTGCATACATTGCCAAACGTTTAACAATTGCAGGTTCAATAATTGGAGCCAATTTTGGATAATTTTGTCTCACTACTCCCCATTGTGGTGGATACAATGGTCTATACTCATTCTTTTCAATATCAGAATCATATCTACAAGGGTGTTGCTTATGTTCTTCATCTTTTCCTACATACACAATAGGAATAGCGACATATGATGTTAGTGACTTGTCAAGTGGAGATACAAATCCTTGTGAGTAAACATTTCTTTCGCTTGAAGCATTGTTATCTATGACTTTATAAATTTTCATTCCGCAATTTGATTTATATTCTTTAAGATAATCTTCTGGAAGTTCTTTGCCTATCATAGAACGATTTTTTATTTCATAATTGTTTGGATATACATAAACAAGTTCATCGGCATATGTATCGTTAAAAACTTGCATACCCTTTAATATTCTATTAAGTTTGTCAATCTCAACGTTCCTGTTTGGATTAGCAAAACAGACATCATCTGCTTCCGAAAAATATGAAAGATTTTCATTTAATTGTGCCATTTTTATTGCTCCTTATTTTACAATTGCATAATAACACATTTTTTTCAAATTGTAAATAGTTAAAATTTATCTTTGTGCATTTCTACAAATAATTAGATTTTTGATTTGATTTTATAATCTTTATAGAATATTCAAAATGCTTTTATTGATGAAATTAGTAATTAAAAGTTAATTATCATTTCGTCCTGCCCTTTATCATTATGAATTTGTTCTTGCTCTTCGTGAATTGTTTGACTTTCAACATCAAATTTTCCTGCGATTGATTGCTCCCCTGCTCTCTTTTCTTCCACATTGGACTTCCGCTTATTTTCAACATCTACTTCTGCAAAATTTGTTCCATCACTTACATTAGTAGGTGTATGTTTCTCAACAACAACATCTTCTTTTATTTTTTCAAACCCTTTTCTTTGTTCAGAAACACTTGAGCTTGAAGGTGTTTCTACTCTCTCTTTAAAAGATTCCCCTTTATTTGGGCCTAAATTGGTTTCTACTAGATTTTCTTCAAATTCTTTTTTCTTGGAAGCATTGGTTTCATTCTGCTGTTCTAGAGTTGTTGCGTAATCCCGAGCCGTAAATTCTGGATAAAGTTCACCAAAATCATATTTTCTTTTTTTTGATTCAACCTTAATAGCTGGCTGTTCTGGTACTTTCCCGTTGTCACCAATTTCTTTTTGACTCTTTTGAACTGGAGGATTTGATTTTTCTAAAACAAAAGATTCTACAAACTTTCTTTTTATGTCTGTGTTGCGATTGTTATTTAAAACAGTTTGGGTTTTGCTTGCCCCATTCAAGACAACTTGTGGGGTGTTTGTTCTGTTTGAAGCGGTTTGTGTTTTACTAGCCACCACGCCAGAAAGAACTCTTTCTTTAATACCTTGAACTGTTTTATCCTTTTGAGTTTTAGTTGGATTTTGAGTTTTTAATTTTTGATTGTTAACCCTTGTTTTTTCAGGATTTCCAGATTTTTTTACTCTTTCCCCATTTTTTACAGTTGGTTTTGAAGCTTTTTTTGTATTGTCCTTTCCCTTTTGTTGCTTTGGTTTATCGTTTTGTTTTGG
>CAZLYY010000062.1:2233-3776 GCA_964563895.1 uncultured Christensenella sp.
GGTTTGTCTGCTTTTGGCTTATTGGCTTTTGGTTTGTCGTTTTGCTTTTTTGGACTATTTGATTTTTCCTTTTGAGCAGTGGCTGGCTTTACCTTTTTATCATTCTTTTTATCCGATTTCTTTTCGCCACTCTTTTCCTGTTTCTTTTCTGTTTTCTTTTCGGATTCTTTTGGTCCTTTGCTTGGTTCTTTCTTCTTTTCCTTGGCTTGCTCTTCTTTTTGTTTTTCCTTTTTTTCTATAATTTGAGCAATCTTTTCTTCTTTTGTTAAAGGCTTTTCTTCTGTTTCTTGTTGCTTTTCCACTTGTTCTTGTTGCGCAACCTGCTCTTGCTCTTGTTTTGCCTTGGTCAATTGCTTCATAAGCGGTTTTTCAACAATATGTTTTTCCTTTTTTATCTTATCAAGTTCCGCCTTTTTCTCTTTTTTATTTGTAAAAGAAAGTCTACTAACATACTCTAGTTTAATCTCTTTTGACTTTTCATAATTCTTTTGAACAAATGACTGCACTGCCCTATCTTTTACATCTTCAACATATTTTTCATCAACTTGTTTTTCCGCTTGCTTTATGTATTTTGCAAGATTTTTATTGCGGACATTTATCAATTTGTCATAAACAACACGAGTTTTTGGATTTTCCTTATCCTTTGGTGTTGTTGCAACATCTATGCTTGAAAGCAGAACTTCATTGATTGCTCTATCATAGACATATTCTTCTTTTATGTCAAAAATTTGTCTTCTGTCTCTCAATCTTGTCAAGAATTCTTTTTTTATTCTCTCGCCATATTCTCCACTTGCTTCAATGATTTCTATCATTTCTTGATAACACTCGTGCTCGTCAACTGCAACAAGTTGTTTTATTTCCTTGGCGAGAAGCCCCATATATATTTTTTTAAGTAAAATATTCTCAAAGCCATAATAGCCTTCATATTCCATTCCATAATCGTCATCACTTTCAAATATATGAAAAAGTGTAAATATAGCCTTTTGTGATATAGGCTCTTTTTCGGACAATGCAATACTATCGACAAGTTCTTCATACACTTCCACATATTGCCCCGCTTCTCGAGTAACATTTTCTATAAGTACAAGTTTTGCTTCATATTTATTTATTTTAAGTTTAAAGTATAAATCGCCAAAAATAGGAATTCTTGCGCGCAAATCATAAGTTGTTTTATCTTCCACAATAGAAGTGTTGTAAACAAGTTTTGGCATTTCAACAAGTTCTTGCCTTATTTCTGGAATAAAAACATAATTGCCATATCTATCATAACTTCCCAATCTGCCATTTTCTATAATGTCCCTATTTTGTTCGTTTTTGCAACTCTTTATTGCAAATGGATCGTCAAGAGTTTCCCCATTTGTGCGAAGATAAATTGGAAAATCATTGGAAAATGTTTCATCTTTTTTATTTTCATCAACTTTTTCTTCTATGTTTTTTTGAGATGTGTCTATTTGTTTGTTTAAAAAATAATCTGACACAGCCTTTGACTTTTCTTCTTCTGACATATTGACCCCCGCTTTTAAAAATATTTATTGCAATTTTT
>CAZLYY010000063.1:0-3558 GCA_964563895.1 uncultured Christensenella sp.
TTTTTTATTTGAATTTTATATAAGTTGTGATAAAATAAAATTGTGAATAAAAAGATTTTGGAAGCAAAACAGAATACAACGATTTTAGACCTTTTGAAAAATGAAGGGTTTAAACTTTTTGCTATCCAAAAAATGTTGAAAAACAAAGATATAAAAGTTAATGGAAAAAGAGAAAACAAAGATTGCAATTTGTTTGTTGGGGACAAGGTTGAGTGCTATTTTGATGAAAAAAGTTTGAAAACAAACAACGAAACAAAAATTGAAAAAGTTTTTGAAGATGAAAATATTTGCATTGCAGTCAAACCTACTGGGATAAAAAGTTGTGGGGACAATGATTCTCTTGAAAAGATGTTGCAACTTGTTGCGGTGCATAGGTTGGATACAAACACGTCTGGACTCATTATTTTTGCCAAAAATGAAGATATAAAGGCACGTTTTATCAATATTTTTAAAAACAATTTGATAGAAAAAAAATATATTTGTGAAGTTGCAGGAGATAGCAATTTTGACGGAAGGATATATTCGGCATATATTTTTAAAGACGCAAAACTAGGCAAGTCGTTTGTTTCACCTACTTTTAAAAGTGGTTATCAAGAGATAAAAACAAGGTTTAAAACGGTCAAGCACGGACAAGTGTCTAGCCTTGTTGAGTGTGAACTTATAACGGGAAAAACTCATCAAATAAGGGCACATTTGTCTTTTTTGGGGCACCCAATTGTGGGGGATAAAAAGTACAAAGACAAAAAAACAAATGTAAATTTTAAAGAAAAAACACAAAAATTGCATTGTTTTAGTATAAAATTTGGGCAAATTGAAGATGAAAAGTTAAATTATTTGACTGGAAAAAATTTTAAAAACTATCCAAGTTGGTGGGGAGGCAAAAATGAATAAGTGGCAACTTTTAAAGCAAGCGGACAAGCAAGATTGTGAATGTATAAAGCAAGAAGACTTGCCAGAAAAGGAAAAAGATTTTAAGACGGCATATCAAGATTTTTATGACGATGTAAAGCAACCTAAAAAACATATAAAAGAAGATTGGTAAAAAATATGTTTTTTGCATTGCACATACAAAACTTTTTTGATAAAATACAATTGTTTGCGATTTAAATTGACAAAAGACTTTTAGCAAATTGAATGATTATCAATAAACAAAAGAAAGGGAGATAAAATGGCTTTTTGCAAATATTCTAGTTCTAGAGAAACAGTGGATACTGTGGCAATAGATAGCAAATTTTTGAGAGATTATATTGGGACTGCGCCTGAAAATTGCCTAAAAGTGTATCTTTATGGGCTTTTAAAGTGTCAAAATAGTGCGGGGGCGGACAACACTCTTGATGATTTTGTTGCTACATTGGGGCTTGAAAAAGACGATGTTATCAATTGCTTTTTGTATTGGCAAGACCAAAATTTGGTGCAAGTTTTGGATTTGGAGCCTATTGAAGTGAGATATCTTCCAACAAAGGATAATATAAAGAATATAAAGAAAATTGAAAGTAAAAAATATGAAACTTTTGTCCACGAAATTCAAGAAATTTTGTCGGGTAGACAAATTGGGCCTAATGAATATTACAAGTATATAGATTTTATTGAAACCAACCACATTGAAGCCTGTGATTTCAATATGATTGTAAAATATTGTGTACAACGAAAGGGGAACAATATCAATAGCAACTATATTTTAACCGTTGCAAAGGTTTGGATAGATGAAGGGATAAGAACCGCGGAAAAAATAGAAGAAAAGATAGAAAATTTGACAATAATTTCTAGTGATGCTAGTTTGGTTGCAAAAGCATTGAAATTCCACGGCAATCTTGCAATTGAACACCAACAAATGTATGAAAAATGGATTAAATCTTATGGGTTTAATCAAAATACGATTTTGCAAGTAGCAAAAAAGGTTGCAAGCAAACTAAAAAGCAATAGTTTTGACACCTTGGATAAGGTTTTGACAAGATATTATGAATTGAAATTGTTGAGTTTTAGTGAAATTGAAGAATATGAAGCAAACAAGCACGATTTGATTTCACTTGCAAAAGATGTGAACAAATCTCTTGGGGTGTATTATGAGTCGGTGGACAATGAAATTGATACATACATTTTGCCTTGGATATCTCGTGGATTTGATAGGGAAAGTTTGCTTTTGATAGCCAATTGTTGCTTTAAAAATAGTGTAAGAACGCTAGAAGGAATGGACGAAAGTGTACAAAAATTTTATAAGCAAGGCTTGACAAGTGTAAATAGTATTAGCAACTATTTATCGCAAGTTTTGTCGGTAGACAATTGTATAAAAGAGATTTTGTCAATTTTGAACATTGATAGGAGAGTAAATAGTTTTGATAGGTCGTTTTATAGGACTTGGACATATGTTTATGGTTTTTCGGACGAGATTATTAAATATGGAGCAAGTGTATCTGTTGGAAAAATAAATGCTATGCAATATCTCAACACCCTTTTAACCAATTGGCACGACAAAAAACTTGCGACTTTGGACGATGTAAAAAAACAAAAGAATGAAGTTTGCACCCCAAAGACAAGCAATATAAAGGGCAAATCTTTTGGCAATGTGAGCACCGAAGAAGCAAATGCATTGTTTGACAATCTTGATGATATAAATTTGTAGGAGTTGAAATGAAATTCAAAAAAAGTGTTTTGGATAATATCCTTGAAAAAAGAAATAAAGCAATAAGAAAAGCAGATGAAAGGCTTGATTTTGCTTTGCAAAACGATGAGTTTAAAGCAATTTATCTCAAACTTAAGGAACTAAATTTTAATCTTGCAAAAGAAGAATTTGAAGGCCGTTCCACAAAGCAAACTTTGAAAGAAATCAAGAGCACCAAGCAACAAGCGGAAAGTGTTTTGGATAAAATGCAAATGAAATTTAGCGATTTTGAGCCAAAATATCATTGCAAGAAATGTCAAGATAGGGGTGTGGTAGATGGAAAACCTTGTACTTGCTATTTTGAAGAATTGTCGCTATTGACTACACATTCATTGTGTGGAAATGTTGACAAAACACACACTTTTGAATCTTCTCAATTTGAAATGTTTGACAATAAAGAAGAATATAAAAAGAATTTTGACAAATTGCAAATGTGGTGCAAAAAGATTGATAGTTCGCAATATAAAAATCTTCTTTTGTGTGGCAAAACTGGGGTTGGAAAAACTTTTCTTACGGAATGTTTGATAAATGAGTTTGTAAAAGAAGGTAAAAGTGCAATTTTTCATTCTGCTTTTGCACTTGACAACTTGTTTTTAAAATATCACACAACTTTTGATAGCGAAAAAGACGGCTTGTTAGATGGCGTTCTCAATTGTGATGTTTTGGCAATTGACGACCTAGGGAGCGAACCTATTTACAAAAATGTTACTGCCGAATACCTTTATCTTGTTGTAGGGGAAAGGCTTTCTAACAACAAAACAACCATTGTGTCAACAAACCTTTCTTTTGATGAAATTATAGATAGATATGGCGAACGCACTTTTAGTAGATTGTGCAACAAGCGAAACACCATTATTCTTAAAATGCAAAACTCTGATTTAAGACGAAAAAAATAATTG
>CAZLYY010000064.1:0-3329 GCA_964563895.1 uncultured Christensenella sp.
CCAAGTTTTTTTGCTTCGTCAAGCGACATCTCTTTGCATACAACAGGTATATCTTGTGCAATGCAATCATTGACATAATCTTCAATAGATTTCTTTTCTTCTTCCGTCAACTTGTGGTCGCAATTGAAGTCAAATCTCAACCTTTCACTTGTGATATTGCTACCCTTTTGATTGATATCTGGGCTTACAATATGTTTTAATGCAGAGTTAAGCAAATGCACAGCGGTGTGCAATTTTACTGTATTTTCGCCCGTATCGGCAAGTCCGCCTTTAAACACCTTATCTCCACCCATTTTGCTTTTTTCTTGGTGGTTTTTAAATGCTTCTCTATATCCATCTTCATCAACATCAAGACCTTTTTCTTTTGCAAGTTCTTTTGTAAGTTCAAGTGGAAAGCCAAAAGTATCATACAATCTAAAAGCCGTTTTGCCATTCAACAAACCATTTGTTGTATATTTGCAAACTTTTTCAAATTCTTTGATACCTTGAGACAAAGTTTTAGAAAATTTTTCATTTTCAAGCAAAATTTGTTTTTCTATTTCTTCTTGTTTTTGAGCAAGTTCTGGATAAAAATCTTTGTATATATCGACCACAACACCAACAAGTTCCGCAAGCCTACTACCATCAAAATTCAGTTTTCTTGCACAATTTATAGACCTACGAATAAGTCTTCTCAACACATAACCTTGTTCAACATTAAGTGGCACAACTCCATCGCAAATCATAAAGACAGAAGCCCTTATATGGTCAGCAATTATACGCATATTTCTCTTTGTTTCATTGTTCAAAAGATAAAACATATTGCTTATTTCTTCAATTTTTTTGATAATAGGCACAAAAAGTTCGCTATCATAAACACTTTCAAGCCCGTTTGAGATATATAGCAATCTATCAAAACCAAACCCTGTGTCCACATTTCTTTGTTTGTTTGGTTCGGCTTTTCCACCTTTGGTTTTTATAACATATTCCATATAGACATCGTTGCCAATCTCAACATATTTTCCACAATTGCAAGAAGGGTTGCAATCTTTTGAACATTTTGGTTTGCCTGTGTCTATAAACATTTCGCTATCTGGCCCACAAGGTCCAACTCCGCTTGCCAAAATCCACCAATTGTGTTCTTTTGGTAAGAAGAAAATTTGTGCATCGGTAAGTCCACATTTTTTCCAACATTCATAAGACTCGTTATCTCTAGGGGCAGTGTCATCTCCTGCAAAAACAGTAACCGCCAAATCTTCCCTTTTTATCCCCAAATATTTTGGGCTTGTCAAAAATTCAAAACTCCAAGCAATTTTTTCCTTTTTAAAATAATCTCCAAGACTCCAATTGCCAAGCATTTCAAAAAAAGTACAATGATAGTCATCGCCGACTTCGTCTATATCCCCTGTCCTTACACATTTTTGAATGTCTGTAAGTCTTTTCCCACAAGGGTGTTTCTCCCCAAGCAAATATGGTACAAGTGGGTGCATTCCTGCGGTTGTAAAAAGCACTGATGGGTCATTTTCTGGCACAAGAGATGCACTAGGAATCACAACGTGTCCCCTTTCTTTATAAAATTCCAACCACATATTTCTCAATTCTTTTGCTGTAAGTTTTCTCATTTTTATCCTTCTTCTTTTTACTATTAAAATTTAATTTTCCCTATATATTTTGTAATCTATTTTTATTAATTTATTTTGAAACAAATCATTTAATAAGGCATATCATCGTCATCATCTTCTTGTGGAGCAGTTTTTTCTAGACTTGCCTGTTCGTTTGATATTTTTGCATCAACATAAGTAGTAATTTCTGGTATCCATTTTACTTTTACACTACCCAAAGCACCATTACGGTGTTTTGCAATAATAAGTTCCCTTATATTTGGGCCATCACTATTTTCCAATTCGCCATATTTAGCCGAATCGTAAATAAACATAACAATATCCGCATCTTGCTCAATTGCACCTGATTCCCTAAGGTCGCTCAATTGTGGTTTGTGGTCGCCTTGACGTTTTTCAACATCACGAGACAATTGCGACAAAAGAATAACTGGCACTTGTAGTTCCTTTGCAGTTGCTTTAAGTGCTTTTGTAAAGTTTGCAATTTCTTGTTGTCTATTTGTATCTTTGCTTTGAGTTTTGCTACTCATAAGTTGAAGATAGTCAATCATAATTAGGTCAAGTCCGTGCTCTCTTTTCAATCTTCTACATTTGCTCAAAATTTCTGTTGGTGTGTTGAGAGAAGAATCATCAATATAAATTTTGGCACCTGCCAACTTTTTATTTCCTTCCCACAAGGCTTTCCAATCGTTGCTATCAAGTTTGCCCATAAGAGCCCTTTCCATACTTACACCGCTGACGGAACACAATGTTCTTTGTGCAATTTGTTCTTTTGGCATTTCAAGTGAAAACACCGCACAACTACACTTTCCGGCCAAAGCCGCGTGATTGACTATATTCATAGCAAGACTTGTCTTTCCTACCCCCGGACGAGCAGCAAGTAAAATAAGGTCGCTTTTTTGAAGCCCGTTGGTTATTTTATCCAATCCATTTATTCCAGTTGAAACACCCCTGATTGCCCCTGCATTTTTATCAATTTCTTCAAATTTTTTAAGAACCGCTCCCAAAGATTCGTTGATTTGTTCTAGGTTAGAACTATCTTCTTTTTCTGCAATATCAAAAATTGACTTTTCTGCAAAAGCAAGCACATCTTCTTCCGTCCCATCATATGCTTTGTCTATAATATTTTGACTACAAGAGATAAGTTTTCTAAGCATAGAATCTCTTTTGACAATATCCACATAATGTTTGTAGTTTGCCGCACTTGGCACAATGTTTGTAAGTGTGGATATATAGTCTATTCCGCCCACAGATTCTAGAGTGCCCTTTCTTTCCAAATCGTCCGTCAACGTAACATAATCAATAGGTTTGTTGGCGGTATAAATCTCTCTCATACTTTCAAAAATGATTTTATGAGATTTTACATAAAAGTCTGATTCTCTCAAAACAGCCATAATTCCAAGAACAGCACTATCATCAAGAAGCAAACACCCAAGGCAACTTTGCTCCGCTTCAATGCTATGAGGGGTAATTCTTGCTGTTACAATATTTTGTTTTTTCTCCATAGTTTTTCCTTTTTTCTAAGTAAAATTTTATCACTAAAATGCACTACAAGTCAAGATGGTTTAATTTATTAAAACAAACAAATAAACTTAAATATTTATATTAAACTTTTAAAGATTGTTTTATCTAAAATTTTACTTATATCTATCAAATTCTAAAATATTAAAAAAATCAATCTGCATAAGGGTCTCTTTCGCTTTCCTTTGTTGCATTTTGTTCCCTTTTGTC
>CAZLYY010000065.1:0-3180 GCA_964563895.1 uncultured Christensenella sp.
CCCAAAAGCATACAAGAAACAACCCACCCAATTGAATCAATTGAAAAACTTGCTATAAGGAATGTTACTAGTATGCTTAAAATAGGCAATAGCCAAGGCAAACATTCATCTAAGTCTAATTCAAATGCAAAAATACAAATTAAGATAACAATTGAAAGTATAATTGTCCCAACTATTGTTCCTATCCACCAACCTTTATAACTATTCCAAAGGTTATCAAATTCTGCGTGCCACTCCGCAAAGGCTATTTTGTCAATATGCCCACTGATAGTAAAACGACAATTCTTGTAAACACTTTGTCCGTGCCCAATATCTATATCATAAAAAAATTCTTTTTCTTGATAGATTAAGGAATTCTCAAAATAGAGATTAAATTTTACACTAAATTCGGTGATGTTGTATATTGAATTGTTGGTAAAATAAGTTGACCATTCAATACGAGTTTCATTTGTTTCTGCATTATATTCGCAAGTGTATGTAAGGTTTGATTCAGTATCCATATAAGCAGATTTTTCCGTTGTAGCACACCCAGAAAAAAGGGGAAGGAATAAAAACAACAACATTGTTAGCATAAAAACTTTTAAAAATTTGCTATTTGGTTTGTTTATTGCACTATTTTCTTTTGAAATCATCGCAACATCTCCATAAATATATATTATACAATCATACTACTAGATAATTTGTCTAGTGTCAAGACATTTTGTCTAGCAATAGGCATAATAAAATTATGGATAAAATATTTTGTGAAAATTTAAAAACCGCACGAAAATTTAGTGGTTTTACACAAAAACAAGTTGCACAAAAGTTGGGTGTAGTTGAGAGTTGTTACGCCAATTGGGAGCAAGGACGGACGGAGCCAAGTGTTGAAATGCTAAGAAGTCTTTGCAATGTTTTAAATGTTTCCGCGGACGAACTTATCAACAAATAGCAATTTAAAATGAACATTTTACGTGTTCATTTTTTATGCTTATTTTGATAACAAAAGGCAAACAACTTATCAAATATTTTGTCCCAAATTGATAAGTTTTATTTGTGTTGATTTTTTATGTAAAATCAAAATATTTTTATATTTTTTGGTTATGCTACACTTATAAAGTTTTGATTTTTTAAAATTTTGATAATAAAACTTTTTAAGGAGCAAATTATGTCAATGGGAATGGTGCGAAAAATAGACGAATTGGGTAGGGTTGTTATTCCAAAAGAGATGAGACGTGTGCTCAATATCAAGACGGGTAGTTCGGTGGAAATGGTGATAAATGACGAAAAAGAAGTCGTTTTGAAAAAATTTTACGAAATTGACAATGTCCTAAATTTTGCAAGCGATTTGTGCGACACAATTTTTGACAAATTAGGCTTATCAAATATCATTTGCGATGAAGACAAAATTGTTGCAAGCAAGGGAATAAAAGACGCAAAAAAATATTTTGATAAAATTGTTTCAAGCAAAACAAACAAATTTGTAGATTTTGATAGTGATAACAAAAATATATACATATTTCCTATAAAAAGTGATGGATATGAGATAGGTAGGGTGGGGATTTTCTTTAAAGAAATTGACGAAAATAAGTTGTCAAAAATAGAACTTCTTGTAACTTTTGCAAGTATGTTTTTGAAAGGTTGACTATGAAAAAGCAATCTTTTGTTTATGGTGCAATAATTTTAGGCATAAGTGGAATAGTTTGCAAAGTTTTAGGTGCAATATACAAAATTCCACTTGTAAATGTTTTGTCGCCCAAAGGTGTTGGGATATATTATTTGGTTTTTCCAGTCTATGCATTTTTGCTAACTTTTGTATCAAATGCTTTTATAGTTTCAACTTCCAAAAAAGTTAGCAATCTTGTTTCGCAAGGGCAGGATAGAGATGCACACCAATTTTTTTTATCCACACTTTTTTCTTTGCTTTTTGTAGGAACAATTTTAGCAAGTTTACTTTGTTTTTTCTCAAAATTTATTGCAAATTTGCAAGGAATGAAAGAAGCATATATTTGCTATTTGGCAATTGCTCCTGCAATAATTTTTGTTGCAATTAGTAGCAGTTTTCGTGGCTATTTTCAAGGGTTGCAAAATATGTCCCCTAGCGCAATATCAAACATTGTGGAACAATTGTTCAAACTTGCACTTGGGTTGTCTTTATCAAAAATTTTTATTTCAAAAAGTCTACTTTTGGGTGCTTTTGGGGCAATACTAGGGGTGAGTATTTCCGAGTTGTCGTCTTGCTTGTTTTTTGTCTTTTATTATCTTTATTTTAGAAAAAAGAACAAAGAGTATTTTGAAAACTTTGGATATATTCAAAAAAACAAATCACGATACAAATTTTTTATTAATGCAAAGGAAGTTTTTCGCAATGCGTTCCCATTTGTTTTGTCTTCTATAATTTTGCCCACAAGTATGGTTATAGATAGTTTTTTAGTCGTAAATCTTCTTTTTTCTATGGGTTTTGACAAACTTTTTGCAACTGGTTTGTTGGGCTTAAATTCTGGCATCGTGGGTACACTTGTTGGCTTGCCGTCAACTTTTAGCATATCACTTTGTATGACGCTTGTGCCATATTTGGTGCATTCTTTTTCAAAAAAAGATTATTTAGATGTCTCCCAAAAAGCGTCTTTGACTATCAAACTCAACCTTATCATATCTCTACCTTGTGTGCTTGTTTTTTTGTTTTTTCCAAAAAATGTTTTGCAAGTTTTGTATTCGGGGAGTTTTGGTTGCGAAGGGGAACTCTCTTTATGCACCACTTTGCTTTTTCTTTCTAGTTCAAGTGTTTTGTACCTTTCCATTCTTCAAATGTCCACCGCCCTTTTGCAAGCAATGAACAAAGCCTATGTCCCAGTGATTAGTTTGCTTATCTCGCTTGTTTTAAAAGTTATTTGCGAAGCAATTTTGATACGTCTACTTGGCATTGTGGGTGTTGTGTTGTCCAATTGTGTTTGCTATTTTGTGTCAAGTTTTATCAATTTGTGGCAATTTAAAAAATTAGTCCCAACCACCGCTTCATTTTGCAAATCATTTTTAATTCCTATTTTTTCTTGCCTTGTTATGTGTTTTGCAATATTTCTTTCACAAAAAATATGCGAAAGTTTCGTCAGTTTTCGTTTTGCAAGCCTATTTTCCTTTTTTGTTGGCGGAGTTGTGTATCTTGTTTGTATATTTTTATTTAAAACATTCACAAAGGAAGAACAA
>CAZLYY010000066.1:0-3083 GCA_964563895.1 uncultured Christensenella sp.
TATATAACAAAAAAAAGAGTAATACTTGTAGTAAAACTCTTTTTTTATTTGAATAATAAATATATTTTTCCAAATATTATTTACTCATCTCTTCTTCTTTTTCTTGAACTTTTATATCCGCAACTTTTGTTGTTTTTGCTTCTTCTTCCAAATCTCTACCAAAAGGCAAATCAATATTTTTTGTCATATAAAGATAATGTCTATTCCTTGCTTCTTCTACTGGTACAAATTTTACATTAAGTTCTTGTTTGCACACTTTGCTACTTAATTTAAAATAATCCTTTAATGTTAGGTTTTCAAGAAATTTTGTCTTTAATCTTTCATTTATTCTTATTCCACTTATATCATTATACATTCTGTCAAGTTCATCTTTAATACAATCTTGATCAATATGACAAAACAAAAGGTCCATACTATAATTAAACAAATCTGTAAAATATTTTTCAAAAAACTTTTTAGAATTTTCTAATCTTCTAAAATTCTTCATTGCTTTTTTCATTATATTGTCAAAATTGTCATCTCTAAAATTCATTTGAAGATTCAAGCAAGACCCAGTGCTAGCACTGTTGTAATTGTAGGCTTGTTCGTTGGTCAAATATTTTCTCTCAAACAACTTGCCCATCATCTTGTATGCAAAAAGATTGGCGGAAGTTTCCAATAAATCTACTGAATAATTATAATCTATTTCATTCTTCTTTTTCTTTTTATCATAATTTGCACTTTCGTGATACAAATCAACATCATTCATTATTGAGTTTACTTTTGCAATCACACAACTTTTATCAAAAGGAAGATTTTTCCTAAACCTATCTATTTGTTGAAATTGATAGGAGTGATAAGTTTCGTGAAGAATATTAAATAAATAATTGTAACCATGTGAAGAATATTTCCCTGGGTGTTTAATCACTTCTATCACATTTTGATTCCCATGGCACAACATTTGGATACCTTGCGGATTAAACAACTTGTGAACATATTTTATATTAGAAGGCTCAATTTTTAAGGTTTTTGAAATCTTTTGATTAACTTCACTGCAAAGGGCAACAATATCTTCCTTTGGCAATTTGTGAAATTTTGGGTTATCAAATTTTTTTATAACATCTCTAAAAGTCAAATCTTTATATTTTGTTTCTTTGACTGGGGAATAAGTGTAATCTTGTTCAAAAAGAGCATTATACACCGACATAAGATTATCAAAATCATATTCCCTTTTTTTATCTTTCAAAGTTTCAATAAACTCTTGAGCAACCTTTAAATCCTCTTCGTTTAAATCTCCCTCAATATTTACGCAAAAAAGATTATTTGACGCATTTTTCTTCATACTAAAATCCTCCCATCACCTTATATGAAGATTATATCAAACAAATTTAAATATTTCAATACCCAATTTTTAAAAATAATTGATTATAAAGACAAAAATGAAGTGTTTTTTATGAAATACAAATCAATATAAACCTTTTTTGTAGAAAATAGTTATAAATACATTCAATTTTTTATTTTTTCCCAACTAAATTTTTCTCTTCCAAAATGCCCATAGCAAGATGTTTCTTCATAAATTGGTTTTAATAAATCTAATTCCTTGATAATATTATCTGGGCTAAAATTAAAATTGTTTTTTACATATTTGTAAATTTTACTTATATCTACCCTTTCCGTCCCAAAAGTGTCTATATTTATAGCAATTGGCTCACTCAAACCTATCCCATATGCCACTTGCACTTCGCATTTGCGTGCAAGTTTATGTGCTACAACATTTTTTGCTACAAATCTTGCATAGTATGCTCCTGACCTATCTACTTTTGTTGCATTTTTGCTACTAAAACAACCGCCACCAACTTTGCCCACACCGCCATAAGTGTCCACAACTATTTTTCGCCCCACACAACCACTATCACCAAAAGAGCCCCAAATCGTAAATTTGCCACTTGGATTTATAATATATTTAGTCTTTTTGCATATTCCTTTGTACTCTTTTAGGACAATATCCAAAACATTCTCCCTAATTATCTTTTTTATTTCTTCCAAATTTAATGTTTCGCTATGTGAAACAGATATAAGTACAGTTTCAATATTTATAGGCTTGTCCCCGTCATATTTTACACTTACTTGTGCTTTTGCATCGGCAAAAAATGTGGTTGTCGTTTGCCTAAAATCTTCATATCTTTTCATAATTTTGTGTGCAACCACAATAGATAGTGGCATAAATTCTTTTGTTTCGTCTGTTGCATAACCATAACACATTCCTTGGTCGTTGGCACAAAGAACACTTTTAACAACTGCTTGATTTATGTCTGGACTTTGTTCGCTTATTTCCTTAATAATTGTAAAATTATTTTTATAACCAATATCACTTAATATCTTTTTTGCAATATTGTCATAATCTATTTTTGCTTTGGTTGTTGCTTCGCCATAAATAAACAACTTGTCATTTTTTATTGCACATTCCACAGCCATTTGTGAATTTTTATCCTGCCTTAATGCTTCGTCTAAAAAAGCATCTGCAATTTTATCACAAGTTTTATCTGGGTGCCCTATATTTACACTTTCGCTTGTAATAATTGAATAATTTTTCTTTTTATCAACCCATTTTATTTTTCGTGGCGAATTGCTTGACTCAAACCAACAATGTCCACCAACATAGCCCAATATTAAATTTTTGTCAATCCCCATAAATGTTCCACAATTGTCTTTTTCAACATTTATCTCTTTATCTTCCCACCTGCAACCATTTTGTTTTGCCCATTTTAAGAAATTTTTCTTTTGTTTTTCATCGTCAATAAAAAACCAAATTTGTTCATCTTTTTTTAATAAATCTTTTACTCTTTTCATTTTTTTCTCCCTTTATTTTCCAAAAAGAGCACACAAAAGAGCAAATGAAATTTTAAAAAATGCAAAAAAACAAAATAAAAATCCCATCGCTACCGATGAGATTACTTATATCAAAAAAACAAACTCCCATCGGTCAGCCTTTAGCACCTTGGTTTAAACTAGGTTGCTGTGTGGTCATAGGGGCTGTCCCTCGCACACTCTTTATGGATATGTTTAATATATATTATGCAATAAGTTTTGTCAACTATTAATTT
>CAZLYY010000067.1:0-3067 GCA_964563895.1 uncultured Christensenella sp.
TAAATTTGAAACAAAACACGGTACAAGAAAGTATGTAAGCGTTGTAGAAGAAAAAGCAAAAAAGACAAAATAAATTGATTTGCAAGTGAATCCTAAATTATATAGGGTTCACTTTTTTTATTTACCACATAATTTTTTTTACATAATGTTTTTCACTTTGTATTTTTATTTTGTAGTGCTTTGTTTGTCTTGTAAGACTTTATCTCGTAGTTGTTTGTCTTGTGGGACTTTCATCTCATAGCACTTCGTTTTTCACAATAAAAAAGGTACTATAAAAAAATCTTCCACAAACTCACATCAATCAAAGATATTTTTATATCACAATAAAAAAAGTACTATAAAAAATATTCTTCTACACACCATTAAGCAAAAAAATTTTATGTTTACTTTGTCCCTAACAAAAGTTTTTTTTAACAAAAGGGGGGTACAAAAATTAATAAACATCCACCTTATGTCTAACAAAAGTTTTGTTTTATAGCAAAAAAAAATTACAAAAAGACATATCATACATTTCGCATAATCAAATTGATATTACAGCAAAAAGGGCATTACAAAAAAGTAATGTCCTTTTGTTATATAATAATTCGCTAATTTTTCTACAATTTATCTTATTTTTCTTATAACTTCAAATTCAATTTTTCTGTCTTTTTTGTTCACGCCAACAAGTTTAACTTCAACCTTTTCGCCTATTTTATAATAGTTGTTGTGCGAAACAAGGCTCAAACTTTCTTCGTCATAAGTATAGAAATCGTCTTTTAAACTGCTTACACTCACCATTCCTTCACAAGTGTTGTCAAGTTCAACATAAAAGCCCTTTTCCCTTACGCCACTTATAATTCCTTCAAAAGTTTCACCAATAAAACTTTCCATATATTCGCATTTTTTGTAGTCGGTTATTGCTCTTTCAACATCTTCACTCAATTTTTCTTGCGTGCTAGATTGCTCGCTTGCTTTTACGACAAACTCGGACATTTCCCCTGATTTTATAAAACTATTGTTCTTATGCAACCATTCCTTGATTATTCTATGAATTGTCAAATCTGGATATCTTCGTATAGGTGAAGTAAAGTGGCAATAATATTCAAGCGCCATACCAAAATGCCCCAAACACCTATCAAGATATTTTGCTTTTTTTAGGCTTCTTAGCATCATCATATTGACAACACCTTCAACCGTCTTCCCTTCCACTTGTTTCAAAATGTTTTGAAGGTCAATAGGTTCAAGGTCCTTTTTCCCGCTTGGAAGTTTCAAGCCCAATGTTTCAATAAAATTGAAAAATGTCGCAATTTTTTCACTATCTGGTCTTTCGTGCACACGATACACAAAAGGAATCTTTAAGTTTTCAAAAGTCTTTGCAATTGTTTCATTGGCAACAACCATAAATGTTTCAATTATTTTTGTTGACTTTGTTGGAAGTCTTTTTTCTATGCGGACAGGTTTTCCCATTTCATCAACGACAACTTCGCCTTCTGGAATTTCAAAATTAATCATACCGCAATTTTTTCGTCTATTTTCCAAGATTTGCGAAAGTTCCAACATATCAAAAAGCATTTGCTTTATGTCTTTCAAATTTTCTTGCTCTTTTTTATCCCCTTCAAGCAAACGCAAAACTTGATTGTAATTCAATCTATGTTTACTCTTTATAACACTTTCAAAAATTTCACTTTTTACAACATTTCCGTCCTTGTCAATCAACATTTCAATTGAAAGTGCAAATCTATCCACGTTTGGATTAAGCGAACAAATACCATTGCTCAACTCTTTTGGAAGCATTGGGATAACTTGGTCCAAAAAGTATATACTTGTTGCACGTTTAAATGCTTCTTGGTCAAGCGGATTGTTTAGTTTTACATATTCCCCAACATCTGCAATGTGTACCCCAAGTTTGAAAGTTCCATCGGCATTTTTTGTAACAGTAACAGCATCGTCCAAATCTTTTGCATCTTCGCCATCAATTGTAACAATCATCTCTTCTCGCAAATCTCGTCTTGTGTTGTGTTCGGGCAAAACAATCTCTTGTGGCACTTTTTTTGCATATTCAACCACTTCTTTTGGAAAAACATCTCTCACTTTGTATGACCTAAGTAGCCACTTTATATCCGCACCTTTTTCGTTTAGATTGCCTATAACTTCCACCACTCGCCCAACAGGTTTGCCAGACTTATACGACAAAATATCAACAACAACTTTATCTTGTGGCATTGCACCAAGAGTGTCCTTTGGGGAAATCCTAACATCTAAATTTTTCCTATCAATATCCACATAATTCAAGCCGTTTTGTGTATAAAATGTCCCAACAAGTCCATCATTATCACGAGAAATAATTTGCAAAATTTTGCCTTCTCGCTTTTTATCATTGTAAGCACGTCCTGTAATCTTGCATAAAACAGTATCCCCATCAAATGCTTTCAAACTATCCTTTTTAGGGATAAAAATGTCCCCATCGTCATTTAGAACAAAGCCAAAGCGTTCGTTTGTGTAGACATATTTGCCTTTGACAAGTCCCAAAAGTTTGCTCCCGGCATATCTTCCACGACCAAACTCATAGACATCGCCATTGTCTATAAGTTCACTCAATATTTCTCTAACTTTTGCCAAATCACAACCTGTTCTCTTTGCCAAAAATTCCGACAAGCCTTCAAAACCTTTGTGCGAAGATATTCTTTCATTCAAAATCTCTAAAATTTTATCTTTATAATTTTCCATAAAAATATTTTAATATTTTTTTAATATCGTTGTCAAACTCTTTGATAAATTTATATAAAATACTAGCAAAATAAAAAAGGTAAATCAAAAAGTTTTTAACCTTAAAATTTACCTTTTTATAGTATTCTAAATCTTAAAAGGACATTTCGTCTTCTTTTTCATTTAAAATTGTTTCATTTTGCCTTTCACAAGATTTTGTATTGACATTTTTCTTGTTCAAATTCTTTTTTAATGCATTTTCTTTTCTCTTATGAGATTTTCTAATTGCACTGTCCATAATTGTTTTTATTTTTATGATGTCCTTTTTATCTATCATATCTTTATTTAATATCATTTCTATATATTTTGCTTGCAACATTTG
>CAZLYY010000068.1:0-3045 GCA_964563895.1 uncultured Christensenella sp.
GTTTTATTGTTGTTACAACTCGTTCGGGCGCGGTTGTTTCTTTCAAACCATATTCGTGCCCACGTGGACAAGAATTGCCGGTTACAATTATTTCTTTTCCTTTTTTTGTTACAGTCAAGGTACACCCAACAGGGCACATAATGCAAGTTAGTTCCATTTTTTCTCCTTTTTAATATGGCAACAAATTTATAATAAAAGTTTTTTGCTAATAAATTATTCTTGAAAAACAAAAAATTTTTAATTGTATTTATTGTTTGGTTTTAAAATTTTTGTCGTGAGTTTGGTACTGCAAATATTTTTATTTTGTTTCAATAAATATTTTTATTTTGCCTTTTAGTTCTGCTTTGCTTAATATTACACTTTCCATTTCCGCAGGCAAAATCACTTTTTTTGCAATTCTTCTAATTTCTTTTTCGTTGCAAGTTACAACAATATCACAATTTTTGAATATTGCTGATGACCTAAAATTTAATGTTAATATTCCGCTACCTTCATAATATTTTGTTGGGTTGACATATCTCAAACCAAAACCAAATTCTATGTCGTGTGCGTTTTCAAAATTAAGCAAGCCCTTTATATACTTTCCAGCATTTTCTCCAGCGCGTTCGGATTCTTTTGTTACATTGTCCACAATGTCGTGCACGTGCAAAACATTTCCGCAAGAAAAGACGCCTTTTTTGTTTGTCATAAGATATTCGTCTACTTGTGCTCCACCTGTTATTGCATTTTGTACTACATCTATTTGCGACAAAATATCACTTTCTGGCACAAGGCCGATACTCAAAATAACTGTGTCGCAAGGGATAAATTCTTTTTTATCCAAATCAAAAGAGAAATCACTTTTCACAGGGGCAACCCATATGCCTTCCACTCTATCTTTCCCCACAACTTCCACCACCGTCTTGGATAAATGCAAAGGAATGTTGTAGTCTTCAAGACATTGAACAATATTTCTTTTTAGCCCTGATGGGTGAGGCATAACTTCGTATACACCAAGGATATTTGCACCTTCATATCTCAAACGTCTTGCCATAATAAGCCCAATATCACCGCTTCCAACAATAACGATATTTTTGCCCACCATTTTGCCATAAATGTTCACAATTTTTTGTGCACAGCCAGCGGATAAAATGCCGGCAGGTCTTGTTCCGCACAAATTTATTGCACCGCTTGGCCTTTCACGACAACCCAAAGCACAAACCATTGCTTTTGCTTTGATTTTGAAACTTCCATTTTTGTTTATGCAATTTATTTTGTATAGGCTATCACAATTTTGAGTGGTTGTTGATTTATGGATATTTTCTTTGAGATTTAAAATTGTTGTGCCAACTAAAACATCTATTTTGCTCTTTTTAACTTTGTCAGCAAAACGTTTTGCATATTCTGGCCCTGTCAATTCTTGTTTAAAATAGTTCAAACCAAAACCATTGTGAATGCATTGATTGAGTATTCCGCCAAGTTTGTTATCGCGTTCAATAATAACAACCTTCAAGCCTTGCTCTTCCGCTTTTAAAGCACTTGCCATTCCAGCACTTCCGCCACCAAGGATTGCTATATCATAACTATTTTTCATATATGCCACCTTCCTTTATATCTCCAACAATTACACTTGAAGCACCTTTAAAGTCGATTTCACTTTCAGGAACGTTGTAATATTTTGCCATTATTTTTACAAGTTTTGGATAGCAAAACGACCCGCCACAATGTCCCATAGTTGTTCTAAGTCTTCTTTTCAAACCATCTGTTGTGAGTTGATATGGAGTTGATTTTAGCACGTCTAAAATTTCGCCTTTGGTGATTTTTTCGCAATGGCAAACAATTTCACCATAAGATTTGTTTTTGCTTATCAATGCGTTTTGTTCTTTTTCTTTTAGTTCAACAATATGTGGAACTTTTTTTAATCTTTTTAAAACAATTTTCTTTGTCTTGACATTTTGTTCTTTTAAATATTTTGCAACGTCTTCGGCAATTGCAGGTGCACACGACAACCCAGGGGAACAAATGCCAGCAAGAACAATGTAGTTTGGATTTTTATTTTTAAAACTAATTACAAAATCATCTCCTGCAATCACACGAACGCCTGCATAGAGTTTGATAGTTTTGCGGAAATTTATGTTGTCTATCATACTAGAAACATTTTTTTTGATAACACTTAGAGAAGAATAGGAAAAAGATGTGTCATATTCCTTTTCGTCAATGGCTGTTGGGCCAAAAAATATATTTTGGTGTACGGTAGGGCAAGACAAAATTCCTTTGCTATTTTTTGCAGGCAAAGGGAAGATTGGTCTGTTTACAAGACCTGCTTCGGAATTGTCTAACAAGATGTATTCTCCTTTTTTAAAGGTTAAATCAATTTTGTTTTCATCAAGGAGTTTGCCTATTTCGTTTACACCTGCGCCTGCACAATTTATGATATAATCGCAACAAAATGTTCTATTATCTGTGCTAGTTATATAATATTGAGAATTTATTCTTTCAATTTTGGTTGTATCAAAATTAAGGAGCAATTTTCCGCCGTTTATAAGTCCTTCGTTTACAAGAGATATGCAAAATGAATATGGCGAAATAATTTTTGCATCTTTTGCATAAAGACCATATTTTATATCTTTTGACAAGTTAGGTTCTAAAGATTTCAATTGCTTTTCGTCTAAAATTTCAAGATTTTTGACACCGTTTGCTTTTCCCCTATTAAGCAAAAGTTCAAGTGTTGGCAAATCTTCTTTTTTACCAACAACAAGCGAACCGCAAGGGATAATTTTTTCGTTTAACCTTTTTGCAAGGGCAGGATACATTTTGTTGCCACGAACATTGTATTTTGCTTTTAATGTTCCAGTCATAGCGTCATACCCTGCGTGAATAATCCCGCTATTTGCTTTTGTTGCACCCAAAGAAACATCATTTTCTTTTTCCACAAGGACACAATTTATTCCAGACAAAACAAGGTTGTTGAAAATGCACCCACCTATAATTCCCGCACCAAAGACTGCCACTGTATAGTTTTCCATTTAGTTCCCCTTTTTATTTTTTGAATTTTAATTTTGCAAG
>CAZLYY010000069.1:0-2902 GCA_964563895.1 uncultured Christensenella sp.
AAAAATATCATCAAATGATTGAAAAGAAAAAATCATCAACTCCAAACGACAAAAACTCATCTAATTAATCACAAAATTTTATCATTAAAGATTAACTACTTGCACCCTAGCAATGTTAAAATTATTCATATGAAACCATAATCTATTATAAAGACAAATATCCTAAAAAATAATTTAATAACAATTTTGCCCCAAAAAATATTATTTTATCTTTTTTATTTATAAAAACTATGTTAAAATAATGTTGTTAGGAGGAGAAGGCTTTATGGAAATGGAAAAAACCTTTTTAGATGAAATACAGCAAATTTATGGCAAATCAAGCAACGAAATTGTAAAAGCCTTTGAATTTGCAAACAAAAAACATTCAGGGCAAAAAAGAGATTCGGGCGAAGAATATATCACCCACCCATATGAAACAGCCAAAATATTGGTTGGTATGAGAGCAGATGTGCCCGCTGTTATTAGCGGATTTTTGCACGACTGCCTGGAAGATACCAATTGCACCGAAAAGGAAATTGAAGCGGAATTTGGCAAAGAAGTAAAAGACATTGTTGTTGGTGCTTCAAAAATCAATCTTATCAAACACGCATATCTTCAAAATGAAGGCGAATGCGAAAACTTGCGTAAAATGTTCTTGGCTATGAGCAAGGACGCAAGGGTTGCCTTTGTAAAACTTGCAGACAGACTACACAATATGCGTACTCTTGAATACAAAAATAAAGATAAGCAAATAAAAATTGCCAAGGAAACTATGGATATATATGTCCCACTAGCCGAACGCCTTGGTATGAGCAAGTTTAAGAGAGAATTGGAAAATTTGTGCTTTAAGTACTTGCTTCCAGAAGAGTACAAAGAAACTGAAAAGTTTATGGAAGAAACATACAAAAAGCGTGAAAAGATAATTATTGACATCACCGAAACCATAAAAAAACTAGCCAACGAGCACGGCATAAAAAATTGTCGTGTTCAAAGTCGTATCAAGAGCAATTTTGGTGTATACACTAAACAACAGAAAAAAGGTAAAAACGGAGTTTTTGATATCGTAGCACACAGAATTATTGTAAATGAAATAAAAGATTGCTACACAATGCTAGGTGCAGTGCATAACAAATGGAAACCTGTTGAAGGTAGGATAAAAGATTACATAGCCAACCCAAAGAAAAACTTTTATAGGTCGCTACACACAACAGTTTTGTACCCAACAGAAGACGGCACAATACCTTTTGAGATACAAATAAGAACAGAAGAAATGCACAACTTTTGCGAATATGGAATCGCTGCCCACTGGATATACAAAGACGGCGGTAGCAAAAACACAAAAATTGTCGGCAATACAAAAATGCTAGAAAAAATCAAAACCGATGATAAAAAACAAGACGATAATGCAGAAGACTTTATGGAGATTATAAAAGAAGGCTTTTATGCAAACAAAATCTTTGTTTTTACTCCCAAATTAAACGTTGTGGAACTTCAAGATGGCGCAAATGCTATAGATATGGCATATTATATCCACTCTGGAATTGGCAACAAGTGTATAGGTGCAAAAGTCAATGGCAAAATGGTGCCTATTGACACCAAACTAAAAACAGGAGATATTGTTGAAATATTGACATCTCCCAACTCAAAAGGTCCTTCTAAAGACTGGCTAAAAATTGTTAAAATGCAACATACTAAGGACAAAATAAATGCTTTTTTCCGCAAAGAAATGCGAGAAGAAAACATTAAAAAAGGCAAAGCAATTCTAGAACAAGCGGCTAAAAGTACAGGGCTTACATTGCCAGCACTTCTTAATGATGAATACGTTCCAACCTTGCTAGAAAAACTATTTATGAAAGACCTTGACGAAGTGTATGCAGCAGTCGGGCACGGCAGTTTAGCAAGCGCCAAAGTAATCAAAAAACTTTCTAATCTATACGAACAATACAATAAGCAAGACGATGTTAAAGTTATCAAAACATTCAACGGAGATAAGCGAGAAAAGACAACCGACCTACTAGGACTTAATGGAATTATGACAAAACTTGCCAAATGTTGCAACCCAGTGCCCGGTGATGAAATAGTTGGTTATGTTTCAAGGGGACGTGGCATAACCATTCATAGAGCAGATTGCCAACTTCTCAATAGTTTAGAGCCTGATAGACTTATGAACATTGACTGGGGCAAAACTAATACCGAAAGCAAGTATACAGCAGTTATAACTATCATTGCAAAAAATAGCCCAACAACCCTTGCATTAATTTCTAACAAATTTGCCGAAAATAAAATAAACATCAACTATATTTATTCAAACACAAATAAATCTAACGATGCAATTTATCATATCGGCATAGAAGTCAAGAGCAAGCAAGAACTAAACGACTTCATCAACAAACTAAAAGCAATGCAAGAAGTTTATGATGTAAAAAGATAAATAAAAAAATCAATAAATTTTAAAACTAATATAAAAGGAACAGAGTATTGTATTTACCCTGTTCCCTATTTTTTTACTAGTTTCAAAAACACCCCTTATAAGTATTTACATACTTTTTGTAAGCATATTATTATCGTTATTATTCTATAAGTGTATTAATGAAAGATAATGAACGTACATTTAAAATATTTTTTGCAAGATTTTGCATATATGACACTTAAAAATAATTTTCTTAGCCTAATTTTACAAATTTGCCAATATACTTTTTACTCTTGGCATAAAGACATTGTATATATTCACAAGTTCGTTTGCCACTTTTTCTACATCAAGGTCAAAATCATAATCTGAATAGTTTATTGTATCAAAACAAGGGTATCGGCGAGCACCTGCTTTTTTGTAATATTTCCCAAATCTACCAATTCTCGTTGCCATTTTTTTGTCATTTCTATCCCAAACAAGTTCATAACCAATTTGGTTTTCAATCTCTTTTTT
>CAZLYY010000070.1:0-2889 GCA_964563895.1 uncultured Christensenella sp.
ATGTATCATCGGTATTTTTGTACATAGTATTGGTGTTTAAAACAAAACTACCTATCGTATCATTAGAAATACTTTCACCTGAGACAGAACCATTTTCAAATCCAACAAACAAGAACCCTTCTCTTTCAAAACTTGTTGTAAAAATTGTTTCGTTTTTATCAAGATTTTTAAGAGTAAAAGTCATATGCGTTGAATTGCTCTCAAACTCATTATTCCAAGTCGCCCCAAGTGTTGCCCCATATGGAACAGCCAATGTCTTTTTATTCTCAAACAATTTATTCCCTTGAGAAACAGATGTATAATTGTAGATTTCAATATTAAAATTTTTCTCAACACCTGTCCAAACAAGGTCAAAATTAAGTTTGTTTTTGTTGTCTTCTTTGTAAACATATTCACTTTCAATATCAAATCTTGTATTTTTTTGATAAAGTGAACCTGTCAAATCTGTTGTTAATTTGTAACCCGTCAAATCGTAATTTGAAAGTTCAGCATATGTTCTATTTTTTCTATCAAACGACACAAGTTTTATACTTGCACCTTCGAGAAGATTTGACAAAACTACACAGTTTTTTACATTGTCATAAGTTGCAGTTATGACGCCATCATAAACATAGCCTTCGCTATCTGTATCCGTTGCTGATTTATAATTTATGTTGTCGTGATTTAAATTTATTTCAAAAAGGCTCAACAAATTGTCTTGGTTTATATTGCAAGAATCAAGAGTATCGTCGTTGATGTCAATACAAATTTCGTCTACAATCATTTGATAGACAGCATAAAGCACAATAGCATTTTCTTCACTATTGTAATAAATAGAATTCATACCACCTTCAATGACAGTATCAAGGTTAACAATTTTTCCAGTTAAATCTTTTTTTGTGTTAAAGCCGACCAAAGCATATCCATCTTTATAAGTTTTAAGATTATCGACTTGCTCCGACCATTTTTCAATTTGCAAATTTCCACCAACAGCAATTTTTGTATCAGCCAAAAGTTTTGTATCCGTATAAATTTTTATAGGAGTTCTACGTTCGCCCCAAACAGCATAAAGAGTAATTTCCTTTTTATTTTCAAGAAAGTCTTTATCAATTTTTTCTACCGTTCCGTTTGTTATATACGATAAGGTAGAAATCCCTTCAGCATAATTGGAAGTTCTAGACCAGCCCAAAAATTCGTGCTTTGATGGTTCAGATTCCCCCACAATATCCGCATAACTTTCCACAAGATATTCTGTCCCATATGTACGAGTACGTTTCTTTTCACCCTCTCCCGAAATTGCTTCAAGTTTTTCCAAGTCTGTTCCATTGTATGAAGATTTTAAACTTTCAAGATTTGTATTAAAGTTTATTGTTACAGACTTTGGTTCAAAATTAACGACAATTATTTTATCACCCTTTGGGGTTTCAATGATATTAGAAACATTATAAATTTCTTCTTCCCCAAAGAAATGAAAATCTGCAAGCGCATAATAATTTGACAAAAATGTTCTATACTCACTTGTTTTCAAAGTTGAGATTTCAGTTCTTTGACCAGAAGCAATATTATATTTGTAAATATTTGACTCCATTGTATTGAGAGCTTTTATGTTTGTTGCAACATCGCTTAAATCTATCTTCTCGTCAAAATATTTTGTTGTTGTTTTATAAAGAAAAACATAATCATTTGTCTCGTCGTAAAGATTTTTCCCAACAAAAACCGTGTTGACATCACTTGCTGTATACTTTGCATATAGAGTCAAATCAGAACTAAGAACGGACGAAGTATATATTGAACCGTCTTCATAAACCCACCCATCAAACTCCAAAAGTACCTTTCCGTCTTCATCTGTAATATTTTCAGGCGTAGGAGCAACAAATACTTCCCCTTTTTTACATTTGATAGATTCCACTTCGGTCGCCCAACCTGCAAAATTAACAGTATATTCGCCATTTGGAATAAGAAGGGCACCAATTGTAATTCCAACGACTGCAACAAAAGAGAACAAAATTGACATAAATGCAATTTTCTTTTTTGACCTAGGCTTACTTTTTTTTGAATCGCCATTTTGAAATTGCCCATTTTGCCCTATAGGTTTCTGACCATTTCCAGTATTCAAATTTTGATTGCGTGAAAAACCACCAAAATTTCCACTTGAATTTTGAGGAGCACCGTTTCTTATACCATTAGACATTTTCCCTTGAGAATAAAAAGAAGTGTTCGTGGCACGAACATTACCTGTACTAGTTGGTGTCGAAACACGATTGCCAACAAAAGATTTGTCACCTGTCTGAGATGACAATTTATCCTTTTGCAAACTAGAATTATTCCCATTGTTTTTTTTGTTGAAATCCATAACGATTCCTCCCTTGTAGTTTTTCTCACTTTTAAAAATTTATTTAAGCACTTCCATATTCAAGACAAAAGAAAAATTTAAGAAAATTTTTTCGATAAAAAAATATTTAAAAACAAGCAAAAATTATTACAGTAAAATTATATCATAGATATAAATTTATACAAAATAAAATAGGGGATTTTTATCCTTTTTTTAGCAAAAATTTATGCAATATTTTTACTATATTTTTACACAATTTTATTCACATTTTTCGTGGTTTTTGTAGATATTTTTAGTCCAAAAAAACAAAGAAAAATCAATCGGGTTTTTACAAAAAAATACATCAAAACCTATTACAATACAAAAAATTAAAACAACAAAAAAAACGACATAAAAACGACTATGCAGTCGGCTTAAAACTCCAACCTGATAAAAAATTTTACTTTTTACTAAAAAAATAAAAATTTTATATAAAAACGACCGAAAAATCGGTCAAAACGATACTTTTTGTTATTAGAAGCGTTTTTACAATTCCGACCGAATAGTCGTAAAATATAAATTTGCTTAATAAATTTTAT
>CAZLYY010000071.1:0-2881 GCA_964563895.1 uncultured Christensenella sp.
CCTAAAAAGTTTTGATACAAACTCTTTATTGCTGGATTTTCGTGAGCCTTTCGTGCCCTTTTTGTTGCATCACTTTTGTACAACCCCCTAGCACGTCTCATTGCGACTTTTTCGTTTGCCCTTTGATTTTTGAAATATATTGGCATTCCTGTCCCATTGGAACACCCGCCACTGCAAGCCATAACTTCAACAAAATCATAATATTTTTTGCCCGTCTTTATGTCGTCCATAAGTGTTTTGGCATTCATTAGCCCACTCGCAACTGCAATTCGTACCTTTTTATCTCCAATATTGACAGTTGCTTCCCTTATTCCACCAACACCCCTAACAAGAAGATATTCAACTTTTTTAATTCTTTTTCCGCCCAATTTATCCGACAATGTTCGCAAACTTGCTTCCATAACTCCACCTGTCGTGCCAAAAATAACCCCAGAGCCAGATGAAGTGCCAAAAGCAGAGTCAAATCTTCCTTTGGGAAGAGAATTGAAATCAATGTTTTGTTCCTTTATCATATCAATCATTTCGCTTGCTGTTATCACTGCATCGGTATCTAGCCCAAAAGGTGTGGAAGACATAAAATTTCTTTGTCTTTCCATTTTTTTTGCAATGCAAGGCATAACCGAAACAAAATACAACTTGTCCGCCGTTACACCCAATTTTTCGGCATAATATGTTTTGACAACCGCCCCAAGCATTTGTTGTGGAGATTTGCAAGTGGACAAATTTTTGACATATTCTGGATAATTTTGCTCCACAAATTTCACCCAAGCAGGGCAACAAGACGTAAACATAGGAAGATTTTTGCCACTTAAAAACCTTTCAACAAACTCGTTGGACTCTTCGACAACGGTCATATCCGCCCCAAAATCAACGTCAAAAACATCGTCAAAGCCCAATCGTCTAAAAGCAGAAATAATTTTCCCTTCGTTGTTTTCGCCAATTTTTCCGCCAAAGCCTTCACCAATTGCCACACGAACGGACGGTGCCATAGCGACAACCATTCTTTTATCTTTTTTCTTCAAATGTTCCAAAACTTCTTCTCTTTGGTCAAGCGGATTTCTTGCTATTTTTTCACCTTCGTTCATATTTTCACCTTTTATTACCCTATAAAAATTATACACAATAACAAAAAATATCAAAACAATTTGCCCTAAAAACATAAAGCAACAAAATAATTGAAAAACTTTTTACAAAAAACTACCCTTTTTTATGTATTTGTGTTAAAGTATAAAAACAAAGGTTTTGAAAAACTTTTATTGATTTCAATAATTGTTTTTAAAAGGAAAAAATATGAAAATTGTTAGCAGTGGTATTGTAAACGGAAAATTGTTGGATAAATATGGCAAAAAGGGGAAAAAACAAAGGTTTGGTATGCCTACATTGTCTATTCCTTTTGAAATTTTAGACGCACCAAAAGGTACAAAAAGTTTTGCAGTCATTTTTGACGACCCAGACTCCGTAAAAGTTTGTGGGAAAATATGGATACATTGGCTTGTTGCAAATTTACATAAAACAAATGTAGACGAAGACGAAAGCGAAAATTCTTTTGACTTTTTGCAAGGAAAAAACAGTTGGAATGAAAATTGTTATGGCGGGCCTTGTCCACCAGATTGCCCACACAATTATAGGTTGACAGTCTATGCCCTATCGCAAAATTTAGACTTGACAGGCAACTTTTCTCTTGAACTATTGAAAGAACAAATGTCAAACAAAATTCTTGATAGTGCAACAATATATGGAGAATATAGCAACTAATTGTTAAAAGAGAGTTAAAATGTTTTACAAGCAAACATACACAACGCCCAAAAATTTTTCAAATATGATTATGACAAGTGATGGCGAATATTTGACCGGACTTTATTTTATCCTTTCAAATGACAATAAAAATCAAAATAATTATATCGAAAAAAATCTACCAATTTTTGACGAAACTCGCAAATGGCTTGATATTTATTTTAGTGGCAAAGAACCAAATTTTATCCCAAAACTAAAAATAAACGAACTCACTCCGTTTAGAAAAGATGTGATTGAACAAATTAAGTTGATTAAATATGGAAAAACCGCCACCTACAACGAAATAGCAAAATTTATCGCAAATAAAAGAAATATTCCCAAAATGTCTTGTCAAGCGGTTGGGGGTGCAGTTGGTTGGAACCCCATTTGCATAATTATCCCTTGCCATAGAGTTGTTGGTTCAAATGGAAATCTCACAGGGTTTAGTGGCGGAATGCAAAACAAAATAGAACTTTTAAAGTTGGAACAAAACAATATGGATAAATTTTTTATCCGCAAAAAAGGTAAAAAAGATGAATAGATGTGGTTGGTGCAATTTAAAAAATCAAGAATATGTAAATTATCACGACAACGAGTTTGGGCGTCCTAATTTTGACGATAAATACTTGTTTGAAATGCTAATTTTGGAATCTTTTCAAGCAGGGCTATCTTGGGAATGTGTGCTAAACAAAAGAAAAAATTTTGAAAAAGCCTATGACAATTTTGACATTGACAAAATTATCACTTATGGCGAAAACAAGATAAATGAGTTGTTGCTTAATAAAGGAATAATTAGAAACAAACTAAAAATAGTAGCAAGCATAAAAAATGCAAGAATTTTTAAAGAAATTCAACAAAATTATGGCACTTTCTACAACTATTTAAAACAATTTACTAAAGATAAAACAATCTACGAACTAGGCAAAACGACAAACAAGTTATCCGACACTCTTTCAAAAGACTTGCAACAAAAAGGAATGAAATTTGTTGGTTCAACAATAATATATTCCTATTTGCAAGCAATTGGAGTCATCTATTCTCACGACAAAAATTGCTTTTTGTATAAAGGCAATTGATTACATAAGGGTTAGCACTTTTGAAACTAGCA
>CAZLYY010000072.1:0-2846 GCA_964563895.1 uncultured Christensenella sp.
GAGATAACTTTCAAATTGGTTGCTTCTAAAAGTTAAAAAATATTAAAATTAAAAATAAGGCAAAATTATTTTGTCTTATTTTTTTCTGACATTTTATATTTAAATAAAAAAAAGAGAATTGCTTTTGCAAGCAAAACTCTTTTTTATTTGTATATTAGTCCAAATTTTTTAATTGTTCCAACAATTTTTCTTTTGTAGCCTTTTTAGATGCAAGTTTTTCTTTTGATTCTTCAATCAAACTTTTTGGTGCTTTTGAGATAAATCCTTGATTGTTAAGCAAGTTTTCGCTTCGTTCAATTTGTTTTGTTAAGTCGTCAATTTCTTTTGATATTCTTGCTTTTTCTTTCTCAAAATCAACCAAATTGCCCAAAGGAATGTAGAACTCAACAGCATCTGTTACCGCTTGCGAAACCTTTTCTTTTATGTCCGATTTGTTGTCTATAAAGATATAGTTTGACACGCCAGCAAGTTTTTCAAGATAACTTTTCCCTTGTTCTATAGATTCTTTAAATTTATTGTCAAACACCTTGATATATATAGGGAAAGTGATATTTTTTGCGACTTTCATATCCGCCCTAATTGAACGAACCTTTTCAATAATTTGTTTTACAATTTCAAAATTTTCGCCCTTAAACTTAAACTCTGGATTTTCCTTTGGATATTGTTGAATCATCAATGTTGAATCTTCAAATTCCGACCAAATTTCTTCTGTTATAAAAGGAATAAGTGGGTGGCACAATTTCAATATATTTTCCAAAACATATTTCAAAACACTAAGTGTATTGGTCTTTAATTCTTCATTGTCCGAATAAAGTGCTGGTTTGGATAATTCTATGTACCAATCGCAAAAATCGCTCCAAACAAAACTATACAAATTTTCCACAACCAAATTGAACTCGTATTTTTCCATATTTTTTCTAGTTTCAACGATGATGTTGTTTAGTTTTTTCAATATCCATTTGTCCGCATTGGTAAAGTTTACTTCTGTTATGTCTTTTAGTTTTTTGCCGTCTATATTCATTTTTACATAACGGCTAGCATTCCACAATTTGTTCATAAAGTTTCTAGAACTTTCAAGCCTTTCATCGCTAAAACGGATGTCCATTCCATTGCTTACACCTTGCAAAAGAGAAAATCTAAGTGCGTCCGCACCATAGTTGTCAATAACTTCAAGTGGGTCTATCCCATTGCCCAAAGATTTGGACATTTTTCTACCTTGACTATCCCTTACAAGTCCGTGAATCAATACTTCGCTAAAAGGAACTTTGCCGGTATATTCAATTCCGCTAAATATCATTCTTGCAACCCAGAAGAAAATAATGTCGTATGCAGTTACAAGCAAACTTGTAGGATAAAAATATTGCAAGTCTTCCGTTTTGTCTGGGTATCCCAATGTGCTAAATGGCCACAAAGCAGAACTAAACCAAGTGTCCAAAACGTCTTCGTCTTGATGAAGTTTGCTACTTCCACAATGCGAACAATGGGTAGGTGTATCCATCGCCACATTCATTTTTCCACAATCATCACAATACCAGCAAGGAATTCTATGTCCCCACCACAATTGACGAGAAATACACCAATCTTTGATATTGTTCATCCAATTGAAATAAATTTTTTCAAACCTTTGTGGGTTAAATTTAACTTCGCCCTTTTGAACGGCTTCAATTGCAGGTTTTGCCAAAGGTTCCATTTTGACATACCATTGGTCGCTTATTCTTGGTTCTATTGTCGTGTGGCAACGATAACACACCCCAACGTTATGTTTGTATGGTTCTGTTTTTATCAAAAAGCCTTGTTCTTTAAGTTTGTCTACAATCAACTTTCTTGCCATCAAACTATCCATACCAGCAAATTCGCCCGTGCAATCTGCCATTGTGCCGTCTTCGTTGATTACGGTTATAATGTCTAGATTATGTCTTTTCCCAACTTCAAAGTCGTTCATATCGTGGGCAGGAGTGATTTTCACAGCACCTGTACCAAATTCTGTTTCTACATATTCATCGGCAATAACAGGAATCTTTCTATCCGTCAAAGGCAAAATCAAGTTTTTGCCTACAACTTTGCTATATCTTTTGTCATTTGGATTGACGGCAACCGCGCTATCCCCAAAAAGTGTTTCTGGACGAGTTGTTGCAACTACAATTTCACCCTTGCCGTCTTCGTATGGATAACGGATATGCCACAAGTTGCTATTTTGTTCTTCAAATTCCACTTCCGCATCGGACAATGCCGTTTTGCAACAAGGACACCAATGAGTCATTCTATTTCCTTTGTAAATTAACCCTTTGTTGTACAATTTGACAAACACTTCACGAACCGCTTTTGAACATTTTTCGTCCATTGTAAAGGCTTCTCTTGACCAGTCGCAAGAATCTCCCAATCTCTTTATTTGTTCGCAAATTTTTCCGCCATATTGCTTTTTCCATTCATAAGCACTTTTTAAAAATTCTTCTCTGCCAATCTCTTGCTTGGTTTTGCCCGTTTCCTTATGCAACTTGTCAAGCACTTTAACTTCCGTTGCAATGCTTGCGTGGTCAGTCCCTGGCACCCACAAGGTAGCAAAACCACACATTCTTTTGTAACGGATAATTGCATCTTGCAAAGTGTGGTTTAGTGCGTGCCCCATATGGAGTTGCCCTGTAATATTTGGTGGTGGAAGAACAATTGTAAAAGGCTTTTTGCTCTTATCTATTTTAGGCGTAAAGCACCCTTGACTTAGCCATTTTTCGTATATTTTTTTTTCAAATTCTTGAGGATTAAATCTCGTGTCCATTTTTTCTCCTATGTTTTATATAAAACATTTACACTTCACAATACTAGCAAATTTATTCATTATTGTCAATTTT
>CAZLYY010000073.1:0-2736 GCA_964563895.1 uncultured Christensenella sp.
TTGACTTCTTTTATAGACTCCAAAATATGGTCAAAAACAGGATATATATGCCAAATTGAACGTTGCGGAGTTTCAATGGAGATTTGAATTTCTGGAATAATTTTGTCAAGTTCATTTTTAAATTCATCTTTATATTCCGAGTAAAATGTTTTTCGTGGCTCATTGCTTGTTATAATTGATTTGAGTGTAGAATAAAAATTTTTCATAAGTTTCCTTTTTTTATTTGATTTGTTTATTATATATAATATAAATATATAAGAGAATAAGACATATATAATGCACAAATTTGATTGTCTAAAATTTTTATTATCAAATTGTGTTAATATATTTTTTTATTTATAATTGTCTAAATTTTTATTTATGCATATTTTATACTGGGCAACAGGGCAAAATATATTAATTTTTTTGATAATAGTCAAATTTTGTTGGTGGGCAATGACTACTCGTGTGCCTAGTATAAAATACAATTTTTATACAATTTGACTAAGAAAGTATAACACATAGATAGAAATATTTAAAATATTTAAGTGATAAATTGCATTGTTGGTTGAATATTTTTTATTAAAAAGTGGGGAAAAATAGGGCAAAAAACGGGTAAAATAGCAAACACTCGGCAGAGTGTTCGTATTTTTAAACAAAAAAGTAAAAAAAAATTGAAATTTTTCAAAAAAGTTATTGACTTGAAATTTTAGGTGTGTTATTCTTGCATTGTCGTTAGCGAAAGCGCGACTGTGCTGATGCACAAAAAATAGTACCATCACAACTGCATATTTAATTTATTAGAGAAGACAAATATCGAGTTTGTTAGATTTTAACTAATTTAACAAAACGCTAATATAAAAACAAAAAAGTTATCTGTTAGAAATAACATATAAGTTTTTTCGTTTATAACGTGTAATATGTATTTTCAATTTTAAATCAAAAACCGATTTTTAAAGAAAAATTCAATTACGCTGAGTAATAACAAGAAATGTCAAGATTTATCATTTAGATTTTTAAAGCAAAAATGATGTTGATCATAAGATCAAGCTACAAAGAGCATATAGTGGATGCCTTGGCACTAGGCGCCGATGAAGGACGCGACAAGCTGCGAAAAGCTACGGGGAACCGCACATAGGTTTTGATCCGTAGATGTCCGAATGTGGAAACACACTAAGGTTAATTCCTTAGTATCATAGCAGGAATTCATACTGTTATGAGGGGAACCTGGAGAACTGAAACATCTTAGTACCCAGAGGAAGAGAAAGTAAATTAACGATTACCTAAGTAGTGGTGAGCGAACGGGTAAGAGCCCAAACCAGTTGAAGAAATTTGACTGGGGTTAGGACCTTCATAAGAGATAAATATTGTTAGCCGAACATTTTTGGAAAGTTGGACGAAACAGGGTGATAGTCCCGTAGGCGAAAACAATAGATACTCGAAGGAATCCAGAGTAGCACAGAGCACGTGGAATTCGGTGTGAATGTGGGAGGACCATCTCCTAAGGCTAAATACGACCTAGTGACCGATAGTGGATTAGTACCGTGAGGGAAAGGTGAAAAGAACCCCGGGAGGGGAGTGAAATAGAAACTGAAACTGTATGCTTACAAGCAGAGAGAGCACTACTATATAGTGTGATCTCGTACTTTTTGTAGAACGGGCCGGCGAGTTACGATATGTAGCAAGGTTAAGTAATTAAGTTACGGAGCCGAAGCGAAAGCGAGTCTGAATAGGGCGATTTTAGTTGCATGTTGTAGACCCGAAACCTGGCGATCTATTCCTGAGCAGGTTGAAGCAGGGGTAATACCTTGTGGAGGACCGAACACACGTCTGTTGAAAGAGACGGTGATGACTTGGGAATAGCGGAGAAATTCCAATCGAATCAGGAGATAGCTGGTTCTCCTCGAAATAGCTTTAGGGCTAGCCTCTATGTAAAGATAGTTGGGGGTAGAGCACTGAATAGGCTAGGGCGCGTCAAAGTGTACCGAACCTTATCAAACTTCGAATACCAACGCATTGATAGTAGGGAGTCAGACAGTGTGAGCTAAGTTTCATTGTCAAAAGGGAAACAGCCCAGACCTACAACTAAGGTCCCTAAGTGTATGTTAAGTGGTAAAGGATGTCTTATTACTAAAACAACCAGGATGTTGGCTCAGAAGCAGCCATTCATTTAAAGAGTGCGTAATAGCTCACTGGTCGAGTGATGGGGCGCCGAAAATTCACGGGGCTAAAACATACCACCGAAGTTTAGGAATACCGTAACAGGTATTGGTAGAGGAGCAATGTATGCGGGCAGAAGCCATATCGTAAGGGGTGGTGGACTGCATACAAGAGAGAATGCCGGCATGAGTAGCGAGAGTGAGGCGAGAATCCTCACCATCGAAAGTCTAAGGTTTCCTGGGGAAGGCTTGTCCTCCCAGGCTAAGTCGGGACCTAAGCCGAGGGCTAACGCCGTAGGTGAAGGACAACTAGTAGATATTCTAGTACTACCGCAATACGATAAAGAGTCGAGGCAGGGACGCAGAAGGATAGCGAATCCACGCGGATGGAGATGCGTGGCCAAATCATGAGGGAAGCAATTAGTGAAGTACGGTTGTATCATTTCCTAGGTGATGATGGGGAGTGAAATTTAGTAATGAAGTTCGTGAATTCACACTGACGAGAAAAGCTGCTAGATAGTATTGAGGTACCCGTACCGCAATCCGACACAGGTAGACGATGAGAGAATCATAAGATGAGCGGGATAACCCTTGTTAA
>CAZLYY010000074.1:0-2715 GCA_964563895.1 uncultured Christensenella sp.
ATCCTTTTTTGTTGGGTTGAATGTTTTTAAGTGCATCTATTTCTACAATAGGTGTTCTAATTTTTTATTGCTAAATAAAAAAGAGTATGAATTTTTAAATTCTTAGTATATTTTTTATAAACATATGTTATAATGACATTATAAAAAGAGAGAAAAAAGACACCTATTGTAGAAATAGGCGGTTTTACTTAGGAGAAAAAAATGACTACGGATATTGCAAATTTAAACGAGATAAATCAATTCCCTACACAAAGGCAACAAAATGTTCGCGATTCTGGAGTGGAAATCCTTAGGATAATTGCTATTTTTCTTATATGTCTTAGTCATTCTATCCAAACTTCTGAGCAATTTTTAAACTACAACAATTTAACTTTTGGGATAGTAGTTCTTAAAATTTTGAGATATTCTGGTCAAGTGGGGAATGTTTTATTTGTCATTTGTTCATCGTGGTTCTTGCTAGATAGCAAGGGCGTAAAATTTGAAAAATTGCTAAAAATTTTGTTAGATTCAATGATGATTTCAACAATAATATTTTTGATTTTCGCCTGCATTGGACAACAATTTTCAATTAAAGATGTGTTTTATTATGTTTTTCCAGATATTTATTATACATTATGGTTTATTCCTACATATGCACTTTTTTATTTGATTCACCCACTTTTAAACAGTGCAATAAATGGAATGAATCAAAAAACTCACTTTACTTTTTGCCTAATTTTATTTGGTTTTTTTGGGGTGCTCGGATTTTTTGGTTTTTATTTGAGTAGTATTCTCCTAAATTATTTTTTAGGATTTTGTGTTATATATTTTGTTGTTGCATTTGAAAAAAAATATTGCAAGACTTTTTATGAAAATAAAAAACTAAATTTAATTTTATTTTTTAGTTTATTTTTATTGTTTGTTTTGTTGATACTTGCTAAAAATTTTCTACAACTAGAGTCTTTAACCATTGACCAATTTTTTTCACCATTGTTAATTCCAATGTTGCTTATTCTATTCAATTTATTTTATGGAATAAAAATAAAAAACAAAGTTATAAATTACTTCGCAAGTTGTTCGCTTTTTGTGTATTGCATACACGAAAATATATTGATGAGAAATGTGAGAGCAGACTATTACAACTATGTTTTATCTATCAATTTTGATATGTATTTTGCTTGGATAATGCTTTGTGCAATTGTAAACTTTTTGGGCGGATACATATTGTCAATTTTATACAAACAAACATTATCTAAATTGACAAATAAATTAAGTAAAATTTTTGCAAAATGGTTGTGTTGTCTTAGAGATAAAATATACAAAATATTTTTTAAGGAAAATAACAAATTGGAATGATTTTTTGAATTTTTGGTAGATTATTTTAAAAATTATTTTCTCAATTTTATTGTACTTTTATGCCCTTTTGTTGTATGATATGTGTAGCAAAATACAAAAGGAGAATTTATTATGCCTAGTGGTTCACATGGCGGTAGTGCGGGTAGTCATAGCAGTGGTGGTAGTAGTTTTGGCGGTGGACATAGTTCTAGCGGTGGTTCATCAAGTAGACAAACCCCAATTTGCTATCATAGACACGGTGTTAGATATTATGTTCCAATAGGGCAAAGCAATGGCATTAGGGCAAAATTATCGTGTATTTTTATATTTCTTATGTTTATTTTTTGCTTGTCTATGGTTGTAGGAGCATTGAGTAGTGATATAAACAAAATAAAGGTGGACAGAGAATATTACATTGATATGATTGAAAACGCCGAAGAAGACGAAGATTATTGCAAAAAAGGTAAAATTACAGACATTTTTTACAATTCTTCTTGCGACAAATGGTATTTTACTTATGCTATTCCATATTCAGGTGGAGAGTTGGAAGGATACACTTTTTCCGTCTATGATAGCGAGCAAATAAAAGAGTTCGAAATTGGTGATGAGATTGATTTTGCGGTAAACAACAAAAATGTTGACGAAAACACAGATAGCATAAATTTTGGATACGAAGAGTTGTCTTTGGAAGCGGACGGAGAATATCTTGTTGCAAGACAATCTTTGGTAATTGTATCAATTTGTTTGGGCGCTTTTGTGATTGGTGTTGTGCTTTTGATTGTTTGGATTGTTGCTACTATCAAAAAACAATCAAAAGTGGTAGTTAGTACGGAAAATTTGAACGTTGAAGAAAAGAAAAATGCTTGCAAATATTGTGGAACAATTTTTAATGATGGCGAAAATAGGTGTTCAGGTTGCGGAGCACGAAAACAAGAATAATTTTCAAAAGGGAAACTTTGATACAACAAGGTTTCCTTTTTTAATTAAAGTTAATACCATTTTTTATCCTTTTAAAGTATTGATTTTTTATTTTTAATAGTGTATATTACTTGTAGCAATTTAATAATTGCTTTAACAGTTCGGTCGTTTTACGATAAATGAGCATTGCTCGTGGGCGGACTGTTTTTTTATTCTTTAATATTCCACTTGCTTAAATTAAATAAGAAGAAAGACAATATCCTAAGAAGCAACAAAAAAAGTTTCATTCTTAGTCAATTGATTTTGAAACTAATACAAAAAGGAACATTGTATTTATTTTATGTTGTTCTTTTCTTTTATTTTGATAGTTTCAAAAGTATTAATCTTTATTCTCTATAATAAAACTTAATAAAGTTATTGTATATACAAAAATAAAAAGCAAAAAATATTGAAAAATATTTCTAAATAATATATAATAAAATT
>CAZLYY010000075.1:0-2672 GCA_964563895.1 uncultured Christensenella sp.
CCAATGCCCCGTTAACAACATAGATTACACCGCCATAAGAAGCATTTGAATTGTCGTTAAATGTTCCCCCATAGATATTAACAGTTGCCCCCGCACCCATTACGGTAAGAATTGAACTATGTGAGCCATTTGCGATAGTTTTACTACTCGAGACTATACCAGAGCCAGTGTTGTTGCTAAAAGTACCCCCATTGATTGTTATTTTGGAATTTTTTCCACCAAACATAAAAAGTGAACCATTTGAATTGTAACTATACGTCCCACTATTGACAATCAATGTAGAATCATCACTTTCGCTAGCATATATCACCGCACCAAGAGTTGTACCATCACCCGACGAATTTGCATTATTGTCCAAAGGTACATTGCCTTCTCCTTCTAGTCCGCCAATTGTACAATTTGTGAAAGTCGTCGTTGTGCCCGTGTTTTGTATCCAAATCAGACCTTGAGTCATCTTGGTATTGTTCTTAAATTCACCACCTTCAACACTCAATGTACCACCCGTTGAAGACCTAAACGATACTAAATTATAATAAAATCTATTATTTGTCACAGTACAATTTTTTATATTTACGGTTGGATTTTGACCCTTAGTATGAATTGTTTCATACCTAAAATCTCCACCGTCAAGAACACAACCTGTCAAGTTGCAAGTAATATTGGCTTGAGTAAACATTGCAATTTTCAGAACATTTACCTCTTCAAATTTCACATCATTTAAATTGATGTTTAAAAAGTCAAAAAAGAGTGCTTCTGCAGAACTATTTATATTATCAAACTTTACATCATTTAAATTCAAAGACGCTGACGTACCATTAAACACATATAAACTTATACTTTTACTATTTTCACTTGTAAATACAACATTGTTCACTGTCAACGTGCAATTGCCACTCATATAGAAGAATGCTGTCCCTGTCACCCCAGTGCACAAAACTATTGTCCTATTGTTAAAGTCCAAAGTCGTATCTTCGCTTATCGTCAATTGTCCGCACATACAAATTTTTCCGCTATCCCCAGCAAGTTCTTTTGCTTTGTCAACACTTTTCACTGGCGTGCTAGAAGTTGCCCCGTCATTGGTATCTACACCACTTGTTGGGTCCCAATAAACTTCCACCAAAGTGTCACCTGTTGCTGGTTCGGAAGTTGAGGCGGTCGCAAGGCGGTAGTCGTCGCCGGAGCGGTCGCCGAGAGAAGAACCTGCTACACTTGTCTCACCACACTCAACCGTTGTACTTGTGGCGGTCGCAAGGCGGTAGTCGTCGCCGGAGCGGTCGCCACTTGTATCCGTCTCCACTTGTACGCACTGCAACATATCCCCTTGTGACGCAAAAGAATTTGCCCTTGCCACACCAAATGGAAGAACAAACACAAAGAGAGCCAACAAAAACCATTTTCCTTTATTCAAGACAACTCGCATAATTTTCTCCTTATTTGCATTTATATACAATTTTCGACAATTTTCTTAAAAAAATTTATTTTCTCGCACAATTTTTACCACTAAAATTTACCCGCACACACGTGCGTATATAAATATACAACTTTATAATACTATTATAACCAAAAATTTCCAAACAATTTGACAAAAAAAATACATTTCTTCTAATTTTTTTGTTATTTTTTTAAAATTTTTTCCTTATTTTTTCCTTATTTTTTATTGATTTTTGTTACCCTATTTTTTTACCTATTTTTATCCATTTTTTGTCACATTTTTAAAGCAATTTATCACACTTTTCCCCGCTTAAAATAATCTATTTTTTTCTTTTGTTTTTCCCTATTTTTATTTCCATTTATATCAACAAAAAAAACCTATCTTGTCCACAATTTCTATCCACTTGTTTTAAAACAACCCACCGCTTATTTTTTTTAGCGAAAGAACCTGCTACACTTGTCTTATCACACTCAATGGCTGTACTTGTGGCGGTCGCAAGGCGGTAGTTGTCGCCGGAGCGGTCGCCATTTTCTACATAGATTTTTATAAAAATGGCAACAAAAAAAGAGCCCAATCAGACTCTCCTTTTGTTGTTTTTTATGAATGTTTTGACACCTATTGTGTCATCAACAAATTCAAACAAAACTTACAACATTTCCTTAAACGATTTTCCAAACTTGAAAGTTGGAACTTTGGTTGCAGGTATTTTGATTTTTTGTTTTGTTTGAGGATTGATACCTGTTCTAGCAGCTCTAGTTTTTACTTTGAAAGTCCCAAAGCCAGCAAGAGTGACATCTTCTCCTTTTTTGAGTGCTTCTGCAACACTAGCAACAAATGCTTTGTATGCTTCATCAGCATCTTTAAGCGTAAAGCCAGCTTTATCTGCGATTGCACTAACTAATTCACCTTTATTCATAAAAAATCTCCTTTTTAAATATTTTCCCCTAAAAGGTTACTTTAATCATAGCATAAAAAAAATGATTTTCCTAACAATTTTTGCTAATTTTTCCTAAAAATATACCTTAAATCACTTGTTTTATGCCAAAATTATCAAATTCTTAGTGGTCGCCGTCATTTAAATACAACAATCCAATAGTATTTTCGCCACAATGAGAAGTGATAACACTCCCTGCGTTTGTAAACAACACTTCTTTAAATTTTCCATATTTTTCCAACACTTCTCTTGCCATTTTTAGCATTTCTGGTGTCGCAGATGGATAAGTCACCATACATCTTGTGT
>CAZLYY010000076.1:0-2651 GCA_964563895.1 uncultured Christensenella sp.
ACATCATAAATGTCGTTTGACGATTTGTTTACACTAGGGACTTTATTTTTGTTGTTGAGTGTATCATTTTTGCTAGGATTGAACTTTCCATCTTTGTTCAAGTTGTTATCTGTCTCAACAACTGCTTGCTTTGAAAATTTTAAAATTTTTCCGCCCCATACAAAAAAGACAACTAATATGCTTAAAATCGTTGGAACAGCAATAACTAAAACTTTCTTTACAATACCAGTTTTTTTTATTTCTTGGTTCGAATTTTTAGAAGCTGTTTTTAAATCTTTTTTGAACAGCATAGTAAATCTCCTTTTTTTGTCTTACATATTTTACATCACCAAACTTTTTTTTACAATACCCATTCAAAAATTTGTCAATTTGCACAATTTTTTAATAAATATATTATTATATAAAATACATTAAAACTTTGTAGTTATCAAAACAATAAAGACTTCGCAACTTTAACCATAAATGGTAGGTTATTGATACCAACAATGCCCATCAATATCAATCCAAGCAAATTTTCTATTGATTTTGTATGCAATCAAATTAAAAAGTCAACATTAGCATAAACAAATTTTTTTGATTTAGGCTAATAGAGTAAACAATTTTTCTAAAAAAATTAATCAAAATTTAAAATTTTATTTACAAATTTTGCTTTTGAAGATATACTATATGCATAAAAGTTTTCAAATTTTTGATAAAATTTACAACTTTATTTACAAAAGGGAAGTATAAAAATGGTTAGTTTAAAGAATAATTTATATCGCTCTCATATGTGTGGCAAATTGACAAGCAAACATATTGGTGCGGAAGTCAAAATTGCAGGTTGGGTAAACAACATTAGAAAAATGGGGAGTTTGACATTCCTTACATTGCGCGACCAAACAGGCATTGTGCAAGTTTTTATTGAAGATGACAAATTGGTTGAAAACCTTACAAAAGAAAGCACAGTAACTATTTCTGGGCTTGTTAGGTCTAGGGGAGAAAAAAACATCAATCATGATATGGCAACAGGGGAAATTGAGGTTGTTGCAAAAACGCTTGAAGTCCTTGGTGCTTGTGAAGAAACTTTGCCATTTGAAATTGTTAGGGCAAGGGAACAAAACGAAAACACAAGACTTAAATATCGTTATCTTGATTTGAGAAATGAAAAAAATTACAACAATATTTTGCTTAGAGCACAATTTCTTAAATTTATTAGGGAACAAATGGATGAACTTGAATTTGTTGAAGTCCAAACCCCTATTCTTACATCTTCTAGCCCAGAAGGAGCAAGAGACTATTTGGTTCCAAGTAGAATAAATGCAGGGCAATTTTATGCACTTCCACAAAGTCCACAAATTTTCAAGCAACTTCTTATGATAAGCGGTTTTACAAGATATTATCAAATTGCTCCTTGCTTTAGAGATGAAGACGCAAGGGCAGACAGAAGCCCAACAGAATTTTATCAACTTGACTTTGAAGGAAGTTTCCTTACTCAAGAAGATATTTTGGAAGTCTTGCAAACAGTTTTGTACAACACTCTTGTACATTTTACAAAATTAAAGGTAGACAAGCCACCTTTTGTAAGAATAAAATACAACGATGCAATGGCAATGTATGGTTCGGATAAACCAGACCTTAGAAATCCACTCAAACTCATTTGTCTTACAAACCCATTTACCAATCATACATTCTCAGTCCTAAATGGCAAACATATTTATGCTTTAAAGGCAAAAGCAAATGAAATGGGTAGAAGATTTTTTGATGCTCTTACCGATTTTCTCAAACTTCAAGGTGCAGGCGGACTTGTTTATTTGAAGTATGACGGGGAAGCACTTTCTGGCCCAGCATCAAAATATTTTGATGAAAAAGATTTGAAGTCATTGAAAGAACTTGCAAATCTTGAAGCAGGGGATACTTTGTTTATTGTATGCAACACAGACAAAGAAAAAGCAATGAAGTTGACAGGTCTACTTCGCAATGAACTTGGTGCAAAGTTGGATTTGATTGATAAAACTTGTTTTAAACCTTGCTTTATTGTCGATTTCCCATTCTTTGAAAAAGATGATGACGGAAATGTTGCCTTTGCTCACAATCCTTTTACTTTCCCACAAGGCGGAATGAAAGCATTGAAAGAAATGAATCCATTTGATATATTGGCATATCAATACGACCTTGTTTTGAATGGTGTTGAACTTGCAAGTGGGGCAGTGAGAAACCATAGCAGAGATATTATGGTTGAAGCATTTAGACTTGCAGGTTATCCAAGAGAAACAGTGGAAGAAAAATTCCCAGCATTATTCAATGCCTTTAAATTTGGTGCTCCACCACACGCAGGTGCAGCCATTGGTTTTGATAGATTGCTTATGTTCTTGTGCGATGAGAGCAGTATAAAGGAAGTTATGGCTTTCCCAATGAACAAGTCAGCACAAGACCCACTTATGGGTGCTCCAAGTACTGTTACTGATAAGCAACTCAAAGATGTACATATTAAACTTGATTTGTAAAAAATTTGTATAAAAAATAAAAGTTGTGTTTTTCAAAATAAAAGGGAAGACCACAACTTTTTTATAAAAATAGTCGTTTGATATTTTAAATAAAAAAGTAATTTTTTAATAAATTTCTTTAAAACTAAAAGGGGAACATTGTATTTATTTTACATTGTTCCTTTTTTT
>CAZLYY010000077.1:0-2644 GCA_964563895.1 uncultured Christensenella sp.
AGATTCTATTGTATATTCAGTAATGGAAGTATCTTGTATGTCGCTTTTATGTAATATTTTATAAACAGAACTTAAAGAAAGTTTTATAGTACCATAATCTTTCCAAGAATTATTTTCATAACAATACAGATTATAAGATTCTGCGTTATTAATTAATGCTGGAATACATAATGTTTTATTTATAAATTCAGAAGCAGTAGATGATCTTATTATTATATTAGTATAATAAGCATTGCCATCCTTCGCTTCACATATTCCAGTTATTTCTTGTGAACCGTATGCGATTGTATAATCATAATAATTATTGGCAAACAGTTTTTCTGGAGCAGTTGTTGCATCTCCAAATGAAATTATTATAGGAGTATCGTTTTCGTCTTTGACCATATATTTAATACCTTTATATAAATAACTATCAAAATCTGCATAATTATTCATAAAGAGTACTTTGTTTGCTACATCATAACTTCCATTTCCATTTAATAATACTACAATGATACAGTTGATATATTTCTGACCAATCACAGTACAGTATTTAACCATACAAGTTCCATTAAGTAATTCATTATCGTTTGAATCATACGTAGTATATTTATAATATTGGGGAGTTACATCATACGCTAGCGCTGCATTTTCAAGATTAATTAGCTTCTTACAATATTCATAATTTGCTTCTGTATTTGGATGTAAATTTATAGCAGCATCACTCATATACGCAGGATCTATTAGATTATTCTCTCTAAATAACATGCCGACACTATAATTTTTAAATCTATAACTATTGCTATAATAACTCAAACTATTATTGGTGTTATTCGGTTCCTGGAGTAAGCCAGTCGGTTTCGGGAGTGAGTCAATATCAATGCACATAAGCAGCAAATTTTCAAATGTAATATCTGAACAAGTTTTTATTCTAAAAATTAAATATTGTAAATATGGTAAATAATTGGGTGTTAAACTATATAGATACTCACATATACCGCAAACGTTATAAATTGGCTCATCACTAAAGTCTTCTGTTGATTCGTCTTGCGGAACTATTAAGCCATTCATTGTAAATACAAATGTGTCTCCTTTGGTAAAAGGTTTTTCAGTGTCTCCAAAATATTTATATTGACTACCTACCTTTGTAAGATTACATCGCATTTTAGTTTTTAGTTCATCTTCTGTTATTTCTGATTGTTGATTTAAATATTTTCTTATTGTATCAGTTAATCCCACTTGTGTAAATTCATCATTAAGTGGACTGTTAGTTTTACCTAAGGAATTAATTACAAACGCATTATTATTTTTCGTAATGCATTCTTTGATATTATATTTTTGTGTAATAAGACTATTTGTATCTAGTAGATTCCATTTTGATAATACTCGATTAACATCATCACTACTTGAAGAATCATGTGTATGTGCAAACATATCATAACTACTTACAACATTCGAAACATCCCAATTAGAAGTGTCTCCAACAAATCGTGTGCTTTTAAACATACAAGACATATCTTTTACATTAGAAACATCCCATTTAGATACATCACTATTAAATTTACTTCCAGTGAACATAAACGCCATGTTGGTAACGTTAGATGTATTCCATTTTGATAAATCACCTATAATTCTTGCGTTCGGTCCGTTATCATCAGCAGACATTCCATTATCAGCAAGATAGCTAAACATATAAGACATATCAGTTACATTTGAAGTATTCCATCTCGATAAATCTTTATAGAAATATGAATTAGCAAACATTCCTCTCATATTAGTAACTTTGGAAGTATTCCAATTTGCAATATCAATAATATTTATTTTATCAACATACGTCGAAGGTTTCTCTACTGTAGAAACACGATAATTATATGGAGGATTATTATAATGTGTATAACCACAGTAATATGGTTGTAGAAGTGTCTCATTATCGCCAGGTATGCTTATCACATTCATACTAAACATTCCTTCCATATTAGTAACATTAGCAGTGTTCCATTTAGATATATCTCCTAAGAAAATACTTCCACAGAACATATAAGACATATCAGTAATCATACTCGTGTCCCACTTCGATAAATCTCCATTGAATCGATCAAACCCTGCAGAATCTCCATTTTTTATAGTAAATGTATTTAATCCTGTAAATAAACCATACAGACTTGTGAGTGGTTTAATAGTCTTCGTAATAGGTTTCGCGAGCTCGTCCGTAATCGGAGCAGTCAGAATTTGAATCTTATAAGTATTCTTATTAAATTCCATTAAGCTCCAATCGACTGTAAAGTAATCAATTGTCGGAATTGTCTGATTAGCAGTATAATAATAATCCGTAAGATATATATCGTAATCTTCCAAATATAAAATATCGTTAACATAATCGACAATATCATCAGTTGAGCAGCAAACAAATTTAATAAGATAATCCAGTGGATTAAATATTTCTGATTGCTCACTATAATGTTTTAAGAATTTTATAACTTCATCTGAGGTAGCATCCATTAAATAAATATTATCAGACTTAGATAAAATCTGAGACTCTTTAAATAATGGTTCTTTTCCAAAAACTTCATCATAATTCGTTATTTTAAGCTTATATATCATTTAACTGTTTTTTTTTTTGAGTTATCTTATAATTATATAATAATTTGTATTGAAGCGTGACAAG
>CAZLYY010000078.1:0-2629 GCA_964563895.1 uncultured Christensenella sp.
TTACACCTATTACACTAGTTTTAGGGAGTAATAGAGCGAATTAGACCGAGAGTTTGAAAAATGAACTCTCGGTCTTTTTTTATGCAAATTTACTACACTTTTTGGAGCAGTTTACTACACCTATTGTATTTTTAACCTATAATTAAGCAAAATTTTTTGCAAAAGAAAAACCCTTGAAAGTGCCTATTTTATTAGGGTTTCAAGGGTTTTTTATAATGGAGCTGGTGACGGGAATCGGACCCGTGACCCCCACCTTACCAAGGTGGTGCTCTACCGCTGAGCCACACCAGCAAATGCTGTTTTTTGATTAAATTTTGCGGTGAAATTTAGTGATTAAAAAGTGCTGTTTTTGTTTTACCAAGGCAGTGCTCTACCGCTGAGCCACAGTAGCATATCTATAAAAATAGGCTAATTTATTAAGTTTTTAAGTCGGTAATTTTAGGCATTTCAAATTTTACCAAGGTGGTGCTCTATGGCACAAACCACACCAGCACGAACCAAATGTTCGACAAATTTTAATTGTTTTTTGTTCATTAAATTATGCTATTTTTATTTTACAAAAGTATTGCTTTTGCCTACTGAGCCACAGTTACATATTTGGTTGCTCTAAAAATTTGCAAAATGCTTATTTGTAATTTTTGCTAAAATATGTAGTATATAATTTTGATTAAATTTCCAATATATTTTAGAACCTTTTACAACTTAGCAAATAAAGAACGATATAAGTGTATATTAAAATTAATAAAATTTCAAGTAATTTATTTAAATATTTTTAACTAAATTTTAACAACTTAACACTCTTTTATAAAATTTTTAATTTTTTTGTTGCAAATTAGAAATGATTGTGATAGAATACTTTTCGTAACAAGTCAATAGTCGACTTTTGACTTGTCGTGCGGATGTGGCGAAATTGGTAGACGCGCACGTTTAAGGGGCGTGTGGGAAACCTTGTGGGTCCGAGTCCCACCATCCGCACCATATTGATAAAAACTCAAGAGTTCTCTTGAGTTTTTTTATATTGTAACCACTAAAAATCTAGATTTTATTATACTAAAAAATATTTTTCTCTTGATTTTAACTTTAATTAATAATTATAAGTTTTTAGACAATTTATCATTAAAATGTTTTTTACACAAAATTATTTTGATAAAAAAACAAAAGATATTATAATAATAAATGTAAATAAAAAGTTGCTATAAAACACAAACAAAAAGATTGTATTGTAAAAATGGTTATTAATTACCTTTAATAACTTAATTACAACAAAAGTGCATAACTTTATAAATTTTGTTGGGTGTTTATCCCCTATTTTGATTGCCTAAAATTAAATAACTTTTTATATATTAAAAGACACAGATAATTTATAAATTTTAAGGAGAAAAATATGCTAACTTTAATCATTGGAATAATCTTTTGTGTAATAAGTATGGGGGTATTTATCTATCTTAGGGCAACTAAAGGTGGACTTGCGGGGGTGTTTTCAAAAACGGTTGCTTCTATTTGCTTTATTGCCTTGGCACTTGCTTTGCTTGCTCAAAAAATTGGGTTAAATGCTTACTTTTCTTATGGGGTTTGCTTGATTGTTTTAGGTCTTGTATGTGGCCTTGTTGGAGATATTTTGCTAGATTTTAAGGTCGTTTACAACTTTCATAAAAAACAGTTTTTGTATGCAGGAATGACAAGTTTTCTTATAGGTCATTTGTGTTATATCGGGGCAATGTTGTTGTTTTCTATCAACGAAACAAATATTTTTACAAAAGAACCTATAATTTTATTATCTATATTTGGTGGTTCAATCATTTTATCCTTAGTTATTTGGCTTTTTTCCACAAAGGTTTTGAAATTTAATTTTGAAGATTGTACATTTTTTGTTAATTGTTATTCTTTTGTACTTATATTCACTACCGCACTTTCAATTTATTTGGGATTTATAATAACAAACTTGCCAATGTATATTTTATCCGCTGGTTTTATTTTGTTTTTATCCTCGGACTTGGTTTTGTCTACACAATATTTTGGTGGCAAACTTATGAGCAAACCTTTGATTGTAATAAATCATTTGCTTTATTACATTGCCCAAATAACAATAGCTTCATTTATCTTTTTTGTTTAGTCAATAAAAAAAGATTTTTACGCAAAAAATAATACATTTTAAAAGAAGGAAATATGAAGATAATTTTTGTACGAAATGGAGAAAGCAACCTTAAAACAGATAAACTTACCTTGCGTGGACATTTGCAAGTAAAAGATACAAGGCACTTTTTAAAAGATGAGGACATTGACGCAATCTATACTTCCCCACAAATCCGCGCTTTGCAAACGGCAAATATATTAAATAAAGGTAGAAACAAGCCTTTCTTTATCCTAAAAGGTCTTGATGACCGAACCCCACTTCCCTTTGAAAAACAAGATAAATTTGGCGAAGAATATAAAAGAAATTATTTTAACTATTATTACGAGAATAAAGATTTCCAAACTTGCAAAGACTATCTTGACCAAGTTTTTAAGGCAATGGAAAAAATCACAACCGAAAACAAAAAAGATGCAACCATTGTTATTGTTGCCCACAATTCAACACTTATTGGTATAAATGCTTTTTTCAATGGTGTTCCAGAATCTGGCAAGGTTG
>CAZLYY010000079.1:0-2470 GCA_964563895.1 uncultured Christensenella sp.
CCGCCATTTTTTAGGGCTTCTGCAGTTTTCAATCTAATTGCTTGCTCTTTTTTAACCTTTTCAAGTTCGGCTTCTGCCCTTTCAATCTCAATTTTTGCCTTATTTCTAGTCTCTTCTTTTTCCATAATGCTCAAAATTTGTTTTGCAGTTTTGCCTTTCATAATAAGGTCAACTTCATTAAAGTAAATTGTTTCTTTTTCAAGCAAGATTTCAATCATAGTATTCATTTCTTTCAAATGCGACTCAATAATTTTTCGTGCGTTTTTATAACAACTATCAACAATTTTTCTTACTTCGTCATCAATTTCGCCAGCGGTTTTTTCGCTATAATTTACTTGTGATTGATAATCTCTTCCAAGGAAAACTTCGTTTGTTGAACCATAATTTATAGCACCAAGTTTTGTACTCATACCCCACTCAGTAACCATTTTTCTGGCAATTTTTGTAGCCCTTTCAATATCATTTGAAGCGCCTGTTGAGATGTCTTTAATCAAAATTTCTTCCGCAACACGTCCACCAAGCATCATCGTAATATTGTCAATAAGTTTGTTGTACGACATATGCATTTCATCATTGTCAGGTCTACTTATTGTATATCCAGCAGCCATACCCCTAGCAATAATTGACACTTCTTGCACCACATCGCAATGTGGAAGAACTTTTCCGATAATTGCGTGCCCTGATTCGTGGCAAGCAGTGATACGTTTGTCGTTGTTGCTCACTACTCTACTGCGTTTTTGAGGCCCCATAATAACTTTATTTATACTTTCGGAAATATCGGTCATTGTGATTTTTTTCCTATTCTCACGAGCCGCCAAAATTGCTGCTTCATTCAAAAGGTTTTCCAAATCAGCACCTGTAAATCCGCTTGTAAGCCTTGCCAAATTTTTAAAATCAACCGTTTCATCAAGAGGTTTGTTTCTTGCGTGAATTTTCAAAATCATTTCACGACCTTTAACATCTGGTGGATTGACATAAATTTGTCTATCAAAACGACCAGGTCTCAAAAGTGCTGGGTCCAAGACGTCCGCCCTATTTGTTGCCGCAATAACGATAACACCTGTATTTCCTTCAAATCCGTCCATTTGAACAAGAAGTTGATTGAGTGTTTGTTCTCTTTCGTCGTTTCCACCGCCGAGCCCTGCACCACGTTGTCTACCAACCGCATCGATTTCATCAATAAACACAATGCAAGGCGCTTCCTTTTTTGCTTGTTCAAAAAGGTCTCTAACACGAGAAGCACCAACACCGACAAACATTTCAACAAAATCACTTCCGCTAATAGAGAAGAATGGAACATTGCTTTCCCCCGCGATAGCCTTTGCAAGCAATGTTTTACCCGTCCCAGGCAACCCTACAAGCAAGATACCCTTTGGAATTTTTGCCCCAAGTTCTGTAAACTTTTGTGGATTTTTCAAAAATTCCACAACTTCTTGCAATTCTTCTTTTTCTTCATCAATTCCAGCAACATCACTAAATTTGACATTTGTGTTGTGTGTAACTTGTGCTTTTGTTTTGCCAAAAGAGAAGCTTTTTGAGTTCGCTCCCAAGATGCTTCTTATGAGAATAATTCCCAAAACAACAACGACTATTACACTCAAATAAGGTAAAATAGCCTCCCACCACGATGAAGTAACAGGAATAGTCTCAATCCCTACAATAGTGATATAATCTGGGTCGTTTGTTTCATTATATTCCTTAGCATAAGCATTGTATGCATCAACAAGTTGTTGCAATTCTGTTTGTTGTGCTCCATCAATAATGTAAAAATAGTAATCGCTATATTGAGTAATAGTTTTTTCACTATACTTACTATCCTTTAAAAGAACATATCCCACACCATTTGTGCTAATAGAAATATACTTTATTTTGCTTTCTTTTGTAAAAGTCCATTCAAAATTGCCAGAAGTAGTATTTTTCTTTTGTTCCCCGCCAATCAATTCAACAACCGAACTTTCTTCAGTCCCAGACGAACCAAATGCATTTATTTTTTGTCCATTGTTTCCACTTTGCGAAAAATATATCAAAAAAACAATTGCAAGTATTGATACAACAAAGAAAATCCAATTTTTTGCTTTATTATTTTTCAACGAATACCTCCATATTTTAGACAATATTAATATTAACATATTGATATTTTTAAATCAAATAATTTATCACAAAATTAGCACAAAATTAACACAAAAGATAAAGAATTGTACACAAAATAAAAATAAAATTTTTACCAAAAAAGCAATTAAAAACGACACTTGTAAAAATTGGCTTTGAAAAAAATATCCGTTTTAAAAAAAAACAATAAATTGTAGAAGTAGGGCAAATTTAAAAATTTTTAAGTAAAATTATATTTTATCAATTACAAACAAGGTCGCACAATAATATCACTTTATTGCAAGCAAAATAAAAAAGTAAAAATGGCTAATACTTTTGAAACCAGCAGAATAAAAAGAAAGGGGCAATATAAATACTAAGA
>CAZLYY010000080.1:0-2351 GCA_964563895.1 uncultured Christensenella sp.
TTATATATTTTTTTTAAAATGTGTTGTAAGTTTTGTTTTAATTAAAGTTGCAATAACAATTCGTTGTTGTTGATAAAAGTTTTTTGTTGGACTTCATTTTTGAGCAAAATTCCGTTTTTGCATTTTAAACCGACAAGGTTTTTGTCATCGTCTTTCACTTGTTCAAGGGATATTAAATATACCCCAAACTTATTTTTAAAAGGAGATTCTATCCCAAGGACTTTGTTTGCGTCTAAAAGATATTTGTCGGCGTGATAGTCGGACATAGTGCTAGTACAAAAAACATCTGTTTCGCCGTTTTTATCATAAATTTCAAAACGCAACTTTGAATATCCCTTTATTTTTGCTTCTTGTTTGTCAACATTTGATATAAATACTGTATTTTCCATAAACTTTCCTTTGAAAAATGTTCCCAATAATTTGTTATATATATTATAACATATCTTTTGTAAAATGCAAATATTTTGTGTTGATAAAAATTTTTGCAAAAAAGGAACAAAAGTTGAAGGGCTTTCATAGTATGTTTTGGACAAAGGAGATAACAAAAATATGGATTGTTGCAATTGTATATGTCCAAGACAAAGACAATTTGTTGGTCCAACAGGACCAACGGGCCCTACTGGACCATATGGCGGGCCTACCGGTCCAACAGGTCCAACGGGACCTACCGGACCAATAGGCCCAACAGGGCTCACTGGAGCAACAGGTCTTACAGGAGCAACTGGGGCTCAAGGTGTAACTGGACCTACCGGTCCAACCGGTGCTACTGGTGTAACGGGAGAAACAGGGGAAACAGGTCCTACTGGTCCAACTGGTGCAACGGGGCCTACTGGTCCAACAGGGCCAAGTGGAAGTTTGGTTGCAGGTTTTACAGATTCTTCTAGCACGGTGGACCAAAATGTTGCTTTGCCATTTACAGATGTTGCAAATTTGACAGACGGCAATGTTACACACGTGGCAGGTTCAAACGATGTGGTGCTTGCTACAACGGGGAATTATTTGATTAGTTATAGTGCCAACGCTACACAAACCACAGATGGCGAAGTCTCACTTGCTGTAAGCGTAGGCGGAACAAATGTTTCTCAAAGCGAATCAAATGCCACTATAACAGCCAACGAAACAGCACCATTGTCGGCAACATTTGTGTACAACAACACAACGGCAAATTCAACTTTGAACCTTGTAAACAATGGGCAAACTAGTGGAACATTTAGCGAAGTAAGTTTAATCATCCAAAAATTGTCTTAATTTTGGAAAAACATCTATGCGAGTTTGAAAAAATTCAATTAGATGTTTTTTATTTTTATAAAAAAGTGGTACAATTGCTTCTATGAAAACAAAATTGATAAAACCAAGTGAAAAAGCCATAGATTTGGCGAGTGAACTTTTAAAAAATGGTGAAGTGGTTGGTGTCCCAACAGAAACGGTGTATGGACTTGCGGGGGATAGTTCCAACCCAAGTGCCATAAAAAAGATTTTTGAAGCAAAGGGGCGACCTATGGACAACCCCCTTATTTGTCATATCTCAAATTTTGATATGTTGGGGAAAGTTTCAAAAGATTTGTCAAATGACGCAATAAAACTTGCCCACACTTTTTGGCCAGGCCCTTTGACAATTGTTGTAAAAAGGGGAGACGGAGTGTGCCTTGAAAGTACCGCAGGACTTGATAGTGTAGGGATAAGAATGCCAAGCAACGAAATTGCAAGAAAAATAATTGAAAGGGCAGGCAGACCTTTTTCCGCACCAAGTGCAAATATTTCTGGAAAGCCAAGCCCAACAAATGCGCAAGATGTCTTTGTGGATATGCAAGGCAAAATTCCACTTATTATTGATGGCGGAGAATGCGATGCAGGGGTAGAATCAACGGTTGTAAGTATGCTTGGCGAAATACCTGTTTTGCTTAGACCTGGGGTTGTAACAAAAGAACAAATTGAAAATGTTTTAAACAAAAAAATTGATGTCGCAAGGGGCGTTTTGGAGCAAGTTTCAAAAGAAGAAAAAGTTTTGTCCCCAGGTATGAAGTATAGACATTATGCACCAAATGCAAAGGTTATAATTATAAAAAGTTCTTTTGAAAAATTTAAAGAATATGTAGAAAAAAACAAGGCGGACGGAGTGTGGGCTTTGCTTTTTGATGGGGAAAAGGTGGACGTCCCTTGCCTTTATTATGGGAATATGGAAGACGACAAAGCACAAGCACACAACCTTTTTACAAAGTTAAGAGAGTTTGACAAACTCAATGCAAAAACGGTTTATGCAAGGTGCCCAAAACAAACAGGGGTTGGTCTTGCCGTCTACAATAGGCTTGTTAGGTCGGCTGGCTTTTGTGTAGTTGAGTTGTGATTGTTTT
>CAZLYY010000081.1:0-2343 GCA_964563895.1 uncultured Christensenella sp.
CCTTTGGTACCGAAGGAGGGACTCGAACCCTCATGTAGTTGCCTACGCAAGATTTTGAGTCTTGTGCGTCTACCATTCCGCCACTTCGGCATATTTAAATCACGATGGTATAATATCATACTTTTTTATAAAATGCAAGAACTTAAACTTGTTTTTTCAAAATTTTTTTAATTTTTATCAAAATATAATTATATAAATAATTACCACCAATTTTTCAATAGAAATTTTAGTCGTAGAAAAATTTTTATTAAAGTTAATTAAAAAACTTTTACAAACCAAAATACTTTATTTAAAACATTCCGCCGTCAACAGCAATGATTTGTCCTGTGATATAATCTGCTTTGCTTGACAACAAAAACAACACCAAATCTGCAACATCTTTTGGCGTTCCTATTCTGTTTTTCAATATTCTTTTTGATTCAAGTTCTTTAATGTCAGGAGTCAAGACGTCTTTATTCATATCCGTATCAATCCACCCTGGCGCAACTGCATTTACATTGACAAAGGGTGCTAATTCTATTGCAAAATTTTTTGTTAAAGAATTTAAGGCTGATTTTGAAGCATCATAATCTATCGTTGTTGGATAAAAGCCATTGATAGAATTATTTGATGAAATATTGACAATTTTCCCAAATTGATTTTTTTTCATTTTTTCCCCAATAACTTTTGTTAGATGAAAAACTGAAAAAAGATTTGTGTTAAAAGTTTCTATAAAACGATTGACCGTTCGGTCTGCAACTTCCATATCATAACAAACACCAGCATTATTCACAAGAATATCAATTTTATTAAAAAAAGAATAAGCGGTCGCGACCAATCGTTCCCTGTCTTCTTCTTTGCCAATATCCGCTTGTATAGCATAGGCTTGCACATTGTATTTGTTTTTTAATTCGTTGCACAATTCTTCCGCTTTTTTTTGAGATTTGTTGTAATTGATAATAATATTTGCACCATTTTGAGCAAGTTCTATTGCAATTGCCCTGCCAATTCCACGACTCGCACCTGTGATAAGTGCATTTAGTCCGCTAAATTCCATTTTTATTTAATTCCTCCATTACCAATTTAAATATTTCGTTTGAAATATCATCTTTTGATTTAATTTTATTATTGGCAACACAATCAACCTTTTGATATTTAAAATGTTTTGCCAAGTAAAGATACGTCTTTTCCGCTCTTTTTAAATATGCTAAATCATTTTCGTGTTGATCGCCACGTTCTTTTCTATTTTGTTTTAGTTCTTGTGAAAATTTTGCTGGCATATGAAGAAAAATAATTTGATTTGGGCGGGGTAATTTCAAAAATTTGTATTCTAATTTTTCAATCCAGTCTATCATTTTGTTTCTTTCTTGAACGTTTGCAAACTTTCCCCCTTGGTGTGCCATATTGCTTTCTACATATCTATCCAAAACAATAGTATATCCAGCATCTAATTTTTCATAAATTTTCTTGATATTGTATAATCTATCCGCAGTAAAAAACAATGACGCAACTTTTGGATCAACATGGCTTGCCCCTTCATCAAAATATCCCACGCCATATTGTTCTTTCCCAAGATAAGGGCCTGCTATAATTTTGCCCGTTGGACTATCATACATTGGAAAACTAAGCCTAACAGCCTTTATTCCGCTTAAATTTAATTTATCAACCAACATTTCTGTTTGGGTTTGCTTTCCAGAACAATCTGTTCCTTCAATCAAAATAATTTTATTTTTCATTTTAATTGCCCTTTTAAAAAATAAACAAAATTATTAGTTCTATAATACCATTTAAAAAGGACCACATATAGCGGTCCCTTAAAATAAATATTAGCCCCTTTTCACTTCACTGCTTTTCAAGCATTTTGTGCATACATATTTTTTTGTTGGGGTTGTTCCTTCAAGCACAGTAACTTTTTGCACATTTGCTTTTTTATGTGTCAAAGTTCTTCTTGTCATTTTTGAACTTCTATAACTCAAATTGCTGGCTCTCATTTGGTCTTTGCCACAAATTTCACATTTTGCCATTTTGTCATTTCTCCTTAAATATTCTACTTTGCTATTATACACAATAGAAAAAAAATGTCAACAAAAAGATAAATATTTTATAAACCTTTTCATTTTAGCCATTTTGACTTGAATTTATTTGCATTATAAGTAAAAAATCTTTGTGCTTTATATTCCAAAAATTGATTTAATACCTAATATTTCTATCTTACAACCCCAAAAATATTTTTGTTAAAATCAAAAAAAATAAGTTTACAAAATCAATAAATACTGCTACACTTGTTTTTGTTAAGAATAAATATTATATGCTACTGTGGCTCAGTTGGTAGAGCAATTGATTCGTAATCAATAGGCCGGCGGT
>CAZLYY010000082.1:0-2277 GCA_964563895.1 uncultured Christensenella sp.
TTATTATCCAAACAAATAGAGTAGGTGAAAAACCTAAGTTTGTAGAAGACACTTGCAAATTGCCAAAAAATGCAAAAAATAAGATAGTTGATTTACTTGGTAATAAAAACAAACGAGTTGTTTATTTAGTTAAAAAGAAAAAATAAATTTTAGGAGCAAAATAAAAAATGGAAAATTTTATAAAATGTGATTTAGAATTTGAAGACGACAAGTTATTTTGGTTGGTGGAACATTTAAAAGAATGTTTTATTAAAAACAAAGATAATTTTAATAGTCTATGTGAAGCAATATATAATATTTGGTCTTATTGTAAAAATAACTATTGGAAAGCAAAAGACAATGAATATTACAATTCATACAAGTTATTAGCAAAATTTGGTTTTGATAAAAAAGCAGTTAGTAGATACAAACAAAGTTATGAAAAATTTGTTGCTGATAATACAATATCAAAAATTGTAAAAGATTTTGCACCTAGTAAATTGTTTGAACTTCTACCACTTTCACAAGATACAATCTTTGAGTTGGTCGAAAAACAAATTATTGTTCCAACAATGACTGTCAAAGAGATACGAGAATATATCAAAACTCTGAAAGACGGAACAAACAAACCAGATAAAGTTATTGAAGATACTTCTACAATCAATGAAGAAGATATACCAATGGCTTATGACCCAAAACAAGAATATGAATATTCATATTTTGAAAGTAAAACAAAAAATCAATTACTCAACATAGTTTGGGAATTACAAAAAGCATATCAAAAATTAAAATCAAATAAGGAGAAAAAACAAAAAAATGACTAATTTAAATACATTGAAATACATAAAACAACTAGAAAAAGAAAATGAATTATTGAGAGAAAAAGTAAAATTACTATTATTAACAGAAAATCAAACGATAACAAGAATGACACAAAAAATAGAAAAACTTACACAAAACAATGAATGTCTTGCCAGAGAAATAGCATTTCTTCAATTGACAAGATAAAAAAATATCAATAATAAATTCTCTTTAAAAACTAGGTTGTTGCGACCTAGTTTTTTAGTTGTATAATAAAAAAACAAACAAAAGGAGAATATATTATGAAACGAAAAGTAAAAAAAATATATAAAATTGCTTATTCTTCTGACGAAAAATTAAATGCTTTAAAATTGTGGAGACATAGTACTGTGGAATTTGTGGCACATAGATATCATTGTACAATACAAACACTTTATCGTTGGAGAAGAATATTTGACGGAACATTACAAAGTTTAGAGCCAAAATATTGTGCACCATATACACCGCACCCAAATAGACATACTGACGAAGAAATAAAACATATAAAAGATTTAATTAAAAGAAACCCACATATAGGTTTAAATGAATTATATGGTAAATTGAGATTGAATTATGCTTATTCTCGCAACCCAGTAAGTCTATATCGTTTTTTACGAAAAAAGGGTTGGTTTGCAGAAGTAAAAAAGCAAAAAAAATATATACCACAACCATATGACACCCCTATTAGTATAGGTGTAAAAATGCAAATAGATGTAAAACATATTCCACGAGAATGTTATGTTGGAGAATTTAGAGAAGAAAGAAGATATTATCAATATACTGCTATTGACGAAGCAACACGAGAAAGGTTTATTTATCCATATGAAGAACAATGTCCACAATCTACTGTTGATTTTGTGCAACGAGCAATAATATTTTTTGGTTATAAGCCAGATATCATACAAACTGATAATGGAATTGAATTTACATATACAAGGCAAACAAAAGACGATAGAGAGCATTTGCTAGACAAATTTTGTCGTGAAAAAAATATTATTCATAAAACAATAAAACCACGAACACCACGACACAATGGCAAAGTTGAACGAAGTCATAGAAATGATAACGAAAGATTTTATAAATGGCTTAGGTTTTATTCTTATAACGATTTAAAAAAACAAATGAAAGCATATCTTGATAGGTCAAACAATATCCCAATATCCGTATTGTCTAGTAGAGATAAAAAAAGAAAATGGCTTACTCCAAAAGAAAAGCGAAAAGAATTATTATTGTTAGACTGGGGTGTTGTAGAATAACAATTATTTTAATATATAGATTTTTACTTATGGTTATTCCATAAGATTTTTTCATACAAAATTTTTGGCGGTCTTCCCCTAGGGGAAGATTAAGAGAATAAAAAAGTATTAAAACAACTTTGTTTAATACCTTTTTAATGAAATATTTTAAAAATTTATATTTTTTTTAATTTTCTTTTAAAAAACATTTGACAATTCTTCA
>CAZLYY010000083.1:0-2275 GCA_964563895.1 uncultured Christensenella sp.
CTTTATATTTATTTTTATAAAAAGTTTCAAATTTTTCTATGCTTTTGGAAAGATTAAATTCTTCCATATTATATTCAATTGTGTTTGCTTGCATTTTTGACAAGTCTAGCATATCGTTGATAAGACTTTCCAACTTTTTAGATTCTTCCAAAATTATATCCGTATGTTGCTTCCTTTTTTTAGGGTTATCCCCGCTAAAATCGTTTATTAATTCGGCATAAGATTCTATCAACGTGAGTGGAGTTCTTAATTCGTGCGAAACATTTTGTATAACTTCTTTTTGCAACTTTTGGCTTTTCTTTATTTCTTCAATGGAATAATTTAGAGTATTGCTCAAATCTTCAATTTCATTGTATCCTTTTTCGTTGAAAGTTATATCCAAATCTCCCGTAGACAATTTTTTTGCTTCGTTTGAAATATTTTGAATAGGTTTTGATATCTTCTTTGATAAAATTATGGAAACAACAATGGCTATTGCCAAACTCGCCAAGGTTATTATAAGAAGAATTGCGGTGGAAACTTGGATAAATCCATTTATTGGAGTAAGCACCGCCCCCGTATAAAAATAAATATTTTCTTCGTTGAAACTTCCAACTTCACCTACATTTATTGTGTCATAACCTTTGCTTGTACTTTGATAAGTAGTTGTTGTTTTTGTTCCAAGATTATTAATCAATTCATTTATGATAACATTCAATTCAATTGTGTCAACATTTCTTGTCGTATTTACAAGTATATTTGCGCTATTTCCACTAACTTTAAAAATCAAAATGTTGCAATTGTTTTTTATTGACAATTTTATATAATCATCAAATTCATAATTTGGATAATTTTTGACTATTTCGTTATTCACATTATTCACTTGATTTGTTTGTATCTTTTTATAAATTGGTTGAAACAAAATGATTTCCAAAAGCCAAATCAAAAAAAAGATAATTGATATAATTGCCAAAAAACTAATCAAAATTTTAAAGTTAATTCCATTAGTTTTCTTTTGTATCGTTTTCAAATTTATACCCAACCCCTCTTACAGTTTTTATCATATTGCCACATTCTTTTAAGTCCGCTCTTAACATCTTTATATGTGTGTCAATTGTCCTATAATCGCCATCAAAATCATATCCCCACACTTCCGAAAGCAATTTGTCTCTTGAAAGCACAATCCCTTTGTTTTTTATCAATGTTAGCAAAAGTTCATATTCTTTTTTTGTCAAATTTATTTGCTTGTTTTTGACAAAAACAAGACGGCCGTCAAAATCAATTTTTAGCGAGTCAAGTTCCATACAATCGTTAAGTCCTTTTGTTCTTTTCATAAGGGCTTTTATTCTTGCCATAACTTCTTTTGGTGAAAAGGGTTTTACAATATAGTCATCAATCCCAAGTTCAAAACCTTTTAGTTTGTCATACTCTTCACCTTTTGCACTTATCATTATCGTTGGAATATTTTTAATTTCTTTTATCGCTTTTACCGCATCATATCCGTTTAAATTTGGCATCATAATATCCATAATAATGCAATCAAAATTCTTTTTTTCAACCTTGTCGCAGGCTTCCAATCCGTCAAATGCGGTGTCTACTACAAAGCCGTTGTATTCCGCATATTCCTTTAAAACCTCAACTATTTTTGGTTCGTCATCTACAATTAAAATATTTATCATATGTTTCCCTTTAATCATTATATCATATATTTTTAATTTGCAACTACAAATTACAAAAAGTTTAAAGTGTTTTTGTGATTTATAACATATAAGTGTTTTTTTAACTTTATAAAAAACTAAATACTTTTTACAATATAAATCATCAATTTTACTTTTTAATATGATAAAAAACTTTTGTGAAATCTTTGTGAAAAATTTTGTTGCAATAAAAATGCAATTTTATGAGATACATTATTGCAACAGACTATTTATTTGTATTAAAAATAAAAAAAGAGAAAAAGACTTAATCAAATTAAATGTCTTGAAGTTTAAAAAATATGTTTTCAACAACCACAACAAACTATATATAGTAAAATTATTGGTTAAAAAATGTATTCCAAATTTGGAATACATAAATGTTATGTAAGTTATGTAATGAATAGCATTGCTAATTATAAAGCAATTTTTTGAGATAGACAAAAAGATAATTTTTATAGAATTGTATTGTAAGGATAAATAATTTGAAAATTATTAATTTTTCAATTTATCCTAAAAGTTATTGTTGCAAAATTATCGCTATCTTTTTGTTTTAAAATTACATAAAAATTAATTTTTTGTGTGGCAAGTAGGGTCAAAGT
>CAZLYY010000084.1:0-2202 GCA_964563895.1 uncultured Christensenella sp.
TTTTCTTCTTCTGACATATTGACCCCCGCTTTTAAAAATATTTATTGCAATTTTTAAATATCAAGACTTTCCAATTTCTTTTGTTGATTGTCAAGTTTCAAAATTTCAATCAATTCGTCCAAATTTCCATTCATAAAATCTAGCAAATTATATGCCGTATAACCTACCCTATGGTCTGTAATTCTACCTTGTGGAAAATTGTATGTCCTTATTCTTTCCGACCTGTCCCCAGTCCCAACTTGAGATTTTCTTTCGTCTGCATATTCCTTGTTCTTTTGCCCTTGATAAAAATCATACAATTTTGCTTTCAAAACCATCATTGCTTTTTCTCTATTCTTCAATTGGCTTCTTTCGTCTTGACAACTAACAACAATGCCCGTTGGCAAATGGGTAATCCTTATTGCACTATCCGTTTTGTTAATATGTTGTCCGCCTGCGCCACTGCTTCTATATGTATCAATTCGCAAATCTTTATCTTCAATATCAAATTCAACTTCTTCCAATTCTGGCAACACTGCAACCGTAACTGTGGAAGTATGCACTCTGCCTTGACTTTCCGTCTCTGGCACTCTTTGGACTCTATGTACACCACTTTCGTACTTTAAATTGCTAAACGCACCCATTCCTGATATTTGAAAAACAACTTCTTTTATTCCACCAAGTTCTATTTCGTTTAGGTTGACAATTTCTGTTTTATAACGGTGCCTTTCTGCATACATCATATACATTCGCATAAGTTCACCGGCAAACAATGCCGCTTCATCTCCGCCAGCCCCAGCACGTATTTCCATAATAACATTTTTGTCATCATTTTCATCTTTTGGTAAGAGAAGAATTTTGAGTTCGCTTTCAATCTTTTCTTTTCGTTTTTCATTTTCGGCAATTTCTTCTTCGGCAAGAGTTAGCAATTCCTTATCCTTTTCTTCTTTCATCATTTCTCTTGCGCCAGCCAAATCATTTTCACATTTTTTCAATTCTTCAAATTTTTCAACAATTGGTTTAAGTTCACTATGTTCTTTCACCAATTTTTGCCACGTTCTATTGTCTGCAATAACTTGTGGGTCAATAATTTTTGCCGTCAATTCTTCATATTTATTTGCAATGTTTTCCAATTTTTCAATCATCTTTTTTTCTCCAAACTCGCCACAACCATACGAGATAGTCCCGAATAATCTTTATATACACTTGTATAAAAATGCATTTTTTGAAAGATGTTTTCAACACTCTCTTGTTCGTTGTATCCTATTTCCATAACAATTTGACCTTTTGGGGTCAAAAACTTTTTTCCATCATTTGCCAAAATTCTATAAAATTCAAGTCCGTCTTGCCCGCCAACCAAAGCAATTTTTGGGTCATATTTTTTGACTGAAAGGGACAACTCTTTATATTCCTTTTGAGAAATGTATGGTGGATTACACAAGATTATATCAAATTTTTCTTTAATATTCAAGTCTTGAAACATATCTGATTTGATTAAGTTTATATTTAACCCTTTCGAATTCCTTTTTGCAACATTTAAAGCCTTGCTAGACACATCGCAAAGAGTTACAATTGCATCTTTCCCCAACAACTTTTTGATAGAAATTCCAATACACCCACTGCCACAACACATATCAAGAATTGTTATTTTATTCTTTTTCTTCAACATATTGCTAGCAATAACAAGTGCTTTTTCTACCAAAAGTTCGCTTTCTTTTCTCGGGGATAAAACATCTCTATTTACATAAAATTCAAAGCCCATAAATTCCGCATTATGAAAAATTTTTGTCAAAGGTTCGTTCTTTTCTCTTCTTTTTACAACCTTTTCCGCCACCTCAACCTGCTTAAACGACAATTCTTTCAAAAGAAACAATTGAGCACTATCCAATTTGAGTGCCATTTTTAAAAGAAGTTTTTCTTCGCCTTCAACATAACTATCAAGGTGAGATATTCTTTTTTTTATTTCTTTTAAATATTCTTGTGTGTTCAATTTTTCTCCAAATTTAGCGACTTTTATGTAAAATTTTTCTTAACCACAAAACTTATTGCTTTTATGTTTTTTATCTAACTTTTTTATTTTTCTTCAATAAAATTGATTATATCTTCAACGACTTGTGCTTTTATCTTTGGTTCGTTTAAAATTTCGTGGCGAGCATTGTCATACAATTTCATTTTTACATTTTTAATTTCAAGGTCAATATAAAACTTGTACAAATTGACAAC
>CAZLYY010000085.1:0-2177 GCA_964563895.1 uncultured Christensenella sp.
ATTTATAAGCAAAATAACATAACTCTCAAACTTTTGCCATTTTCCTTTATTCCGTAATTAAGTTTTATTTATAAGCAAAATAACATAACTCTCAAACCAAGGCGAAAATAAGAGTTTGTATTTAAGAGTTTTATTTATAAGCAAAATAACATAACTCTCAAACCTCAAATTAAAGAATTACTTATGCTATCAACATTTTATTTTGCCAATAAATTCTAACAAATATATTATATCATACAACAAAATTTTTATCAACCATATATCAATACATTTATTAAAATAAAGTTAAATTATATTTCACAAAGGTCGTTGTCAATCAAAATTCGTTGAAAATTTTCCAATTTGCAATCATTTCTTTCAACAAGCAAAATTGCAAGTCCCAAATATTCAATATTTTTTGCAAGCAAATTTATTTCTTCCTTAGTCAAAAATTGAGCCAACCCAAAAAACACAACCAACTTAAAAGGTTTTAAACTAGAAAAAATTTTTATGTAGGCAAGTATTTTTTCTAAAAAGTCATTTGATTCGGATATTTTATAATTAGAAATTTTCAAAAGTTTATCCACACCAAATTCTTCATCATAACTAATTTTAAAGTCAAAATTGTCAAGTACTTCATCATTTATTTCCAAAATAAGTTTGTTTATTTGACACAATTTTTCCACAAAATCATAAGTTTGCAAATAATTGCCAACCCTACTATTTATCTCGTTTATTATCTTTTTGTTGTTGATATCAAGCGAAAAATAGTCGCAAAACAAAAGCACTTCCTTTGACATTTGCAAAATGTTTGCATCTTGAGAAAGCACAAATTCGCTATTTTGATTTCCATTAATTTCATCAAACAATTCCAAACAAACTTTTCTATATTCTCTTGCGTTTTCTATAACAAAAAGATAATTGTTTGTCGTTTGAAAATCCATTTTGAAAGAATATCTATTGTTAACAAGTTTCACAATTCCACCACCCTATCTTCACTATCAATAATTTTATTTTGAGATTTACCACGAAGATATTCAATGCTTGCAAATTGTTTTTCTGTTACTTCCAAAAGTTGAATATTTCCACAAGGGGGCAAGTTGTCCTTAACCTTTTTCTTGACAAGCGACAAGGAATTTCTATTGATAACCAATTTGGAATAAATAGATTCTTGCACCATAATAAATCCATTCTTTATCAAAAATTTTCTAAATTGTCTGTAATCTTTCATATCCTTTGCCGTATAAGTAGGCAAATCAAAAAAAATCAAAACTCTCATAAACCTATTACTCATACATTTTTATTAGTTTTTCATCGCCCATTTCTATTGCATCAAGCACCGATTGAACATAAATAGAAATAGCATTTTCAAAAAACTGTTCCTTTCCATCAATTTTCAATTTCAAGTCAAACATCTCCAAAACCTTTCTTTTGTAGTCCTTTTCTTTGGGGTCTAAAAAATAAACAATCTTGTCAATCAAAACTCTAAAAGGTTCCATAAAATCACAAGAAAGATTAAACTCGTTAAACTCATTTCTATGCCATATCCCAAGTTGTGTAAGGTATCCCCTAGAAGTTATTGCCCTATTGAAACAAGACAACAAAACGGCATAGCCATAATTTAGGGCACTATTTATACAACCTTCCTTTCTACGAGAAAAATCTAATCCCCAAATTGCATTGAAATACACCTTTGCGGAATGTCCTTCTCTATTTGTACTATCGTTTAGTTTTATCTCGCCAATATACTTGTCAAGCATTTTAGATTCGCCCTTATAGCCAAGTTTTGCAAGAAAATCTCGTTGTTTTGCAATTTTGTTTTTTATAATATATGTCCAAATTTTTTGTTTGTTTATATCACTCCAATTTATTTGTCTCAAAAGAACACCCGATGAGTTGTAAGCCCCATAATAGGGGCTTAACTCACTTTCTGGGTTGTGTTTTTCATCACAAAAAATTATTTTCACCTTGTTTTTTACAAGTTCGCTCACAAGTGCAGTCGTAAAAGAAATTGCAGTTGACTCCAAAATCAACACTGAAATCTCTGGGATATACACTCGTTTTTCATCTGTACTTCTACATACAAGATAGTTTAAATTCAAGTCAAGTTTCGCACGGTCCTTTATAACAACTGTTCTAAAACTCATTACAATTTTATTTCCTTTTTATTTAGTCCAGCACTTGTTTGCATCACAACT
>CAZLYY010000086.1:0-2153 GCA_964563895.1 uncultured Christensenella sp.
TTTACATTTGGAAACAACAAATTTGCTAATTTAATATAATCCATTTTTATTCCTTTTTATTTAAAAAATTTTATAATCATAAATAACTTTGTACTATCCCATGTATTGCAGTGTACATTCCATTGTATCTACCATTTAAAAATCTATCTATAATTGCAAAGTAAGATTGTTCTCTCTCGCTAATACTTTGCAAATAGGCAGTTTTGTTTGTTGCCTTAAAATATGATGTAATATCGACGTTGTTTAAAGCATTTTGATAATTGGAATATTCGTCTGCATAACCATCTCTTTCATTTTGAATATTTTGAATAGTTGCAATAATTTGATTTTTTTCATAGTTACTCAAGCCTGATGTCAAATCATTTTGTTTGAGTTTTTGCAAGGTAGAATACAACTGCTCATTTAAGGTCTTTAATTGAGATGTGCTATTATACCAACTTGTCACTTCTCCATAAGGATTGGAAAACTCAAAATTTACAAGTTCATAATTATAAGTAACATATGAAAGAGATTGAATGCTGTAAGACAAAACATCTTTTAATTCCCCATCACTAAGTTCGTTCTCTGTGTATCCTACAAAATAATGAGAAAAATATATTGGACTAAATGTATTGTTTAAATCATTTAATGCTTCAATCAATTTGTTGCACGAAACAACCAACTCTCGATACTTCAAATTCCCCTTGCTACCCTCAAATATACTTTTGTTTGATGCAACATCAATACTTGCATCTCTCACTGCTTTTATTTTTTTATAAGTAGTATTTATTTCATCTTGCGAAAATTCCCTTAAAGTATAAGATATATCCTTTCCATGTCGTGATGCAACAGAAAAGAACAAGCCTGAACTCGCAGACATAAAGTTGTCATAACATAATGGGAAAATATATGCTTTGTCATCACTCCAATTGGTAGTTTGCTTAACTTTGTTTTCATCTACTCCCGCTTTAACAAACCCGGATTCGTCCCCAACATAAACTAAAACTTCTTTGTACAAAGAGTTTATGTTGTCCGCAGAATAACTTTCTCCACACCCCACAAAAGTAAAAGAAAAGAGAGTTAAAACTATAAAAAAACATATCGAAACAATTTTCTTCATTTCTCCCTCCCCCTATTTAAAACTTTCATCAAAAAAAGCCTTTGCATTTGTTGCTTTTTCACGCAAAGCATTGTTTAATGTCAACAAATAGTTGTCATAATCTTTTGCCCACGAAAAAATATCCAAAGCATTTAAATTGTAAACATAACTTTGAAATCTTGCATCAAGAACCATTCTTTTATTGCTATAAGATTTAATTTTTTCTTTATAAGAAGCATATGTTTGATAATTTGCATTTTCAGAAATTAAAGCCCTGCTTGAAGAATCTTTTTTAATATTTTCTTCGTTGTATAAATCTTTTACAACTGCACTAGATAACCCTGTCATAACAATATTTTTTTGAAAATCAAAAGATTCTACTTTTACAACATTTATTTTTGTCGCTTTATATAAATCAAGTTGCAAAGTTGCAAGACGATTGTATAATTCTGCATATTCATATATAAACTCTCTTGCAAAAGTCTTTACATATTCTTCGGCATTTTCCGTACCCTTAGTTGCTTCGCTATATGCAATCATATAACTATCATAAGTCGCTTTACAATCATTTTTTGCCTTTGAACAAGACTTAAAATCATCTATAAGGACATTTTGTTCGCCTTTTGAAATAACATCGTCAAGTGCAAGATAGTCCAAATAATAACTAAATGTATTTTTTGTATCTAAAATGAATGTAGTTAAATAACTAACATAAGGATCTTCACTCCCGCCATGAGAAGCACGAACATCTCTATTCACATTGCTACCAAAATCTTCCAATTCTAAACTTGCCATATTGACTGTTAAATAATTGTAGGCTTCGTAGGCTATATTGTTGCTAGAAATAATAGCAATGCATGAAAAAACAATTATCCCCGCAAAGGACAAAAACATAACAATCCTCAATACAACTGTCCAAAATTTTTTCATATAGTTATTTTAACAAATATAAATTTGGGTGTCAATGTGTTTTAGGGGTAGATAAATATTAATTTGATATTTATATAATATATAAATTTATTCTTTTGAAAAAATGTCTTGATTTTTTATTTATTGTTTGATAAAATACTTCCAG
>CAZLYY010000087.1:0-2049 GCA_964563895.1 uncultured Christensenella sp.
CAAAAAAATTAACACATAAATCAAACAATTTCTATTTGTTTTTTTTGAATAGGTAGTATATAATAAGGCTTGAAAAAGGAGAAAAAGTGAGAGCCGTTGTCCAAAGAGTTTTGAATGCAAATGTTGAAGTTGACAACAAAATTATTGGCAAAATTGACAAAGGTTTTGTTGTTTTTTTAGGTGTAAAAAACACCGACAACGAAAGTGATTGCTTGAAGCTTGCAAAAAAAATTTGTGGATTGCGAATTTTTGAAGATGAAAATGGGAAAATGAATCTTTCTCCACAAAAAGTAGGAGCAGATTTGCTTGTTATTAGCAATTTCACACTTTATGGCAACACTTCTCACGGATTTAGGCCAGATTTTTTAGAAAGTATGCCTCCGCAAGGGGCGGAAATCTTGTATGAAAAATTTATTGAAAATTGCAAAAATGAAAACACTTTTAAACTTGTTCAACACGGCAAGTTTAGGGCGGATATGAAGGTAAATGTCGTAAATGACGGACCTATAACTATAATAATTGATACGGAGAATTTAAAATGAAAAAAGAAAAAAGACTTATTACATCTGCTTTGACTTATGTCAACAATATTCCACATATGGGACATATTGTAGGGTGCCACTTACCCGCAGATATTTTTGCGAGATTTTGTAGAAGTTATGGCTACGACACCACTTATGTAGGTGGAAGTGATATGCACGGAACACCAAGCCTTATGACCGCACAAGAATTAGGGATTCCAGTGGAAGTTTTGACGGAAGAGTTGCACAAAATTCACAAAAAAATATACGAAAAACTAGGCATTAGTTATGATATCTATTCCAATACACACACCAAAACTCACGAAATTATAACAGACGACTTTTTCAAAACTCTTTACGAAAATGGTTGCATAAACGAAGGCGAAACAGAGATGTACTATTGCGAAAACGACAAAATGTTTTTGCCAGATAGATATGTCGTGGGGACTTGCCCACATTGTGGATTTGATGGTGCAAGCGGAGACCAATGCGAAAAATGCGATAGTTTGCTTTCCCCAACAGACTTGGTGAATGCTAGGTGTAAAATTTGCGGACAAAAGGCGGTTCTCAAAAAATCAAAACATATTTTCCTTATTCTATCCAAAGGGACAAATGACCTTGCAAAATGGGTAGAAGAAAAGAAGGATATTTTTAGACCACACGTCTATGCGGAAGCAAAAAAATGGATTCAAGAGGGCTTGAAAGATAGGTGTATTTCACGTGATATAAAGTGGGGATTTCCAGTCCCACTTGACGGATATCAAGACAAAGTTTTCTATGTTTGGTTTGACGCCCCTATTGGATATATTTCTATAACCAAAGAATTAAGCGAACAAAAATACAAAGATTTATGGCTTGACAAAAATGCCAAAATTTACAATTTTGTTGGCAAGGACAATATTCAATTTCATACGGTTTTCTTTCCTACTATGCTTCTTGAAAATGGCAAATACAATCTTCCATACAATGTGGTGGGGCTTAACTTCTTGAACTATGAAGGGCAAAAATTTAGCAAATCAAAAAAAATAGGTGTGTTTTGCAATGCGCTTTTAAACGATGATGATAAAATTGATATTGACACAATAAGGGCATATCTCACAACTATTATTCCAGAAAACCGCGACACAGATTACAAATGGGAAGACTACAAAAACAACACCAATAGCGAACTTGTGGGGAAATTTGGGAATTTGTTTAATAGAAGTTTGAATATGCTAAAAAGTTATTTTGGCGGAGTAAACGACTTTGACCCAAATAGCAATTTTGAAAAAAATGACCTTGACAAAGAAATTATTGACGCAATAAAAACAATGCCACAAAAAATTGCCGATGCTTTTGACCATGCGGAACTTCGTGATGCATACAAACTTATTATGAGTTATGCCGTCATTGGCAACGGATATGTAGAAAAGTCAGCACCTTGGGCGCTTATGAAACAAGACAAGCAAGAAGAAGCAAAAAAAGTGCTTTGTCTTGCACTCAATTTATGTGCTAGCCTTTGCATTTGCGCAAGTCCTATTATCCCAAC
>CAZLYY010000088.1:0-2039 GCA_964563895.1 uncultured Christensenella sp.
AAGTTTGATATTGAAACCTTTTTTGTCGTTTGATTTACAATAATTGATTTTGAAACATTGACTATTTGTGCGGGAAGAAAGGTTGTATTTGATGAAACAAATTCCTTTGTGCTTAAATTGTCGTTTAGCACAACATCACACAATGTACCCAAATCTTTTCCTTTTGTTGAATAAACATTTAGTCCTATGGGATTGTTTTCTTGAGTTTCAATTTGATTTAATGTGCTGTTTAGACCGTTGTTGTTTTTTGCAACGACATAGTCATTTATGGCATATATTTTGTTTGTTGGAAAAGTGTATTCTTCTTCATCATTGTCAAAAAGTGTCAAAGAAACAATTTTTTTGTAAGTTTTATCAAAGCAAACATTTTTTATTGTTCCTTCTAAATTCCCCGAATAAAGATTGAGCAATTGTTTTGAGATAAGGTTGCTTAAATTTATCATTTTATTATCCTTTTATTGAGTGTGATAATTATTTATATGACAACTTGTCCTTGTTTATTATATTTGTTTTTATTATATGGAAGCCTTTTATTTATTTAACTTTAAGGAGTTGGAGATTTTCTAGAAAAATTTTATTTATTTTGTGAACAAATTTTATTCAAAAAGTTGCCAAGTACAAAGAAAAATTTTACAATAAAATTATGTGGTTAATTGATAAGATAAAAAAGATGTTTAACAACACTATCACTTTGAATGATGTAGACAAAAACAACCTTATAACCTATGTGAAACTAAAAAACAACGCATTTAAAATTGGGCAAGAAATCGTTGTTAAAGAGGGCTATAATTTGGTGTCTATCTACTACAATCATTTTTGCGATATAGTAGGCGAAGGTACTCATCAATTGGACGAGATAACTTTGCCTAGAATGTTTCGACTTTTTTATAGGAGAGCAAATAAACATAACGAAAAAAATCTAAATAAAGTTGTTGATGCTGATTTGTATTACTTAAATTTAAAACAAATGGAAATTGATATTCGTACCAAAAAAATTTGCTTTATGTCCAACAACAAAAAAATTAAGGCAAGACTAAATTGCTTTATTGATTATAAAGTTTGTGATATTACAAAATTTTTATCCTATCTAGTAGAAGAATTTGCTATATTAAAAAACAACAAAGTTGTAGGCGAAATTGAATTTTTTATGCAAAATAAAATTGAAAGTGCTATTGCAGGTGTAGAATTTGATGACCTTTTTTCTAAAAAAGAAAAAATTGAGAAAAAAATCCTTGCTAAATTACTAGAATTAAAAGAAGAGTTGGGAATTGAAGTTTCAAGATTATTTGTTTTTGATATTGAAGTTTCAAAAAAACATTTTGGGAAAAAGGTTGTTGCAAAAAATAAAGTTGAAGCAAGTGAGAAAGTTCTCGAAATGGCGGAAGATAGTATAAATGGGGGTTCTACTTGTGAAGAACAAAAAGTTGTGGTAGGTGGCAAACAAGCAAGCGAACAAGAGATTAAAGAACAAAAAAATTCCCCTAAAAATGAGCAAATACACAATCAATTTGTTTCTTGCGAAGATATAATAAAAGATGTCAACAAAACACAAGGTGCTATGCACAATGATGCTGGATATTATGCAACAAGTGAGCCATATAAAGTAAGTGATGCTCCACAAGAAGCACCAAAGTTGTTTGATGAACCAAAGAAAGAGTCTATGGAAGAAACACAAAAACCAAAAGTAGTGACAAAATATAAAGTTGTTGTGAAATGTCCTTGTTGTGGGGCAAAAAATGAAGAAGACGCGGAAGTTTGTATGGTGTGCAAGAGCAAATTGTAATTTTCTTTGATTATGAAAACAATTATAAAAATTATTTGGACTATTTATTATAAAATGTGAACATTTTGTAATGCTCAAAGTTTTCTAATATACATTTTCATTGCAAGAAAATAGGGAAATACAAAAACTTTTGAAAAGTGAAACCAAAAATTTGCAAGTATGTTGTTTTTACAAATTTTGTTTAAATAAAAACAGGACTTTTTTAGTCCTGTTTTAAATTTTTATTTCCTAAACCCACATTTGCATTCGTACGAAT
>CAZLYY010000089.1:0-1965 GCA_964563895.1 uncultured Christensenella sp.
CTAAACAATTTTGGCGACGGCAAGCACCTAATGTATCTTTTATGCCTTATAGGAATGGCGGACAATTTAGCCCAAAATCTCAAATTAAGCTCAGACACAATATATGTGATAAATATTGCTTTAAAATATTTGGATTCTATTTAACTTTTATATGCTTTTCAAATTTAATATATTAAAGCTCCAATTTGTTTTTGAATTTTTAAACAAATATTAAGGCTTTAAAATTTAGATAGTTTTTAAATAAAATTTCATATTGCAATCAAAATCAAGCGGTTTCCTTGACTTGAATTTTACAATTATTATAATAAAAGCAATTGATACTCAAACGAGTTTTAAAAATATTTTTAAGGATTTTTATGGAAGAAAACACAAGTTACAACTTTTTTTTAGATTACAAGGACAATCGCCAAACAAAAACTTCTGTCTGTCTATCTCAATTGATTATGATTAGCCCCTTAATATCGGGAATAATGATATCTCTAACATATCTAATCTTTGGCGAAAGATTTATTTTGTTTCATATGAATTTGCTTTGCATTGTTATCACATTTTTAACACTAATCATTGTTGGATTTGCAATTGATTTTCGCAAAGCAAAAAATATAAAGCAAAACTTTTCTATCAAATCTATAAGAGAAAGAGCAGAGCAATCTCCCGAAGCACTTTTGATTATATGTTCTTTTTTATGGATGATTTTTGCGGGCTTCTTTGCACCAAACTTCCCTAGTGATTTTGACATAAGCGCAACTTTGTCCGATGGAACCTATTATCAAGAAGGACTTATATATTTTTTTGTTTATATTGCAATATTTATATCCGCAAAAAATTTGCATAGCAACAATGCAAAAAAAAATTGTTTGATAATGTTTATCACAACAACCACAATTGTTTGCATTTTGACTTTGTTTTTTCACCACAAGGAACTTATTTTTTATTGGCAAAACAACACCAATTGGGCAAATGCCTTTATCAATAGCAACCATTTAGGATATGTTTTATGTCTTTCTACAAGTTTATTATCTGTCGTCTTCTGTTTAACAAAAAAAATAAAAACAAAAGTATTTATAGGCTTTTTGCTTGTATTGCATATGTTTGTGTGTATGTTTAATGATACGCTTGGTTCAAATCTTGCAATTACTTTTGGAATAATTTTGTTACCTATTGTTTTTAGTATAAAAAGGAAAAAATTTGATTGGCCAAGTTTTATTCCTTTTGTATTGTGGATTGCAATAAGTTATATTTGTATTCCACTTGCAAAACCTATGGACTCAACCTATACCAACCTTTTAAACCAGATAGTTGGCGTCTTTAAAGACTTGCTCCAAATAGCAAAAGACCCTGTTTCCGAAGAAGCTAAACTCGCTGGTACAAACCGATGGGAACTATGGCTGGACGCTTTTGAATCAATAAAAAAATATCCAATCTTTGGAGATGGGGATATGGCGGTAAAACCTCACAACGAATACTTGCAATTTGCTTCTCATTCAGGAATACTTTGTGTAATTCTATACATTGCAGGGCTTGTTGTGTTGATGGTTAAAGGAATAAAATATTTCAAACAACTTTCCCCTTTGTCTATTGCAACATTATTCACTGTTATGTGCTATGCAATCAATGCCTTTTTTGGCAACACAAAACAATATGTATACCCATTTTTTATGGTAATTCTTGGTTTTGCAATCAATTCATTGAATCAAGACATAAAAAAATATAAAGACAATAAAGTTATGAACATATCACAAGAACAAAACAATGCTTCATAAAAATACAATATCAACACATAAAAATTTGCAAGATTTTCTTGCATTTTTTTATAAAGTGTTTTTTATTTAATAAAAAAAACGAGAAAATTATCTCGTTTAATACAATATATTGTGTTTTAAAAATTGCAAAACCACAATATATAGTGGTGTTGGCGGAGAAGGCGAGATTCGAACTCGCGCACGCTGTTACACGCCTAATCCC
>CAZLYY010000090.1:0-1950 GCA_964563895.1 uncultured Christensenella sp.
AAAAATACTAACCCATAAACTTAACTATTAAATGGAACAAAAAAATTCAAAAGACTAACAGCAATGTTGGTCTTTTTTTTGTGTAATATAAAAGTGCACTAATGGTCGAACAAGTAAACTTTTTAAAGATTATAATTTCTTTTGTACAATACCATAATATTTTTTTGTAATTTGTCTATATTGCCTAGTGTTGTTTTATTACAAGTTGAAAGAGAAAGATAAAATGTAAAAAAATATAGAAAATTTTGCATAATTTTTAAAAAATATTAAAATTTTATATGTGTTTTTAAACCTACGTGATATAATAATTATGCGATGTAAAGTGTAAACAAATTCCGTATGTTTATAAATCTTTTGTTGCTTTTAATTGTATAAAAGGAGAAATGTATGAAATCAAAAAAATGGTTATGGATTTTAGTAGCAGTTTTAGCAATTTGTATAATTGTTCCAACAATAGTTGGGATAACTAAATGTAGCGAGAATAAAAAAGACCCAAGAGACACTTCAATAGTTTTAGTTAAAGATAGTTCTACTCCACCACAATACACAAATAAAGTTGAAAATGGCAAGTCTGGACAGACTTATGTGTTTAAATCAAATGCAAACGAACATCTTGTTGAAGTTTATGTGTATGATAATGCTACAAATAGTGCGGTGCTTGATTCAAGTAAATATACTTTGAAGATGTATGACAAAGATTACAAAGAAATAGCAATGACTTACGCCAGTCCAAAAATCACATTAACAGATGAGACGGCGAAAAAGTGGAATGCTCTTTATGCGGAAGAAGATGTTTATTTTGCTATTACACTCAATGAAGATGTTTCATTTAGTTTATTGCTTAAAAATAATTATGCATAAAAATTTACTTAAAATAGCCCTATTTTAGGGTAAGCAAAAAAGGATTTATAAATTAAATTTTATAACGGAAATAAAATTTAACAAAGAGCCAATATCTAACAAATGGATACTGGCTTTTTTGTTAAATTAAAAGATTAAAAATTTAAACAAAGTTGTAAAAGTTGATTTGTTCTCGCAATCAATCATTTTAAGGAAAATTCAAAGATTGGAATATCGCAAAGTAAAAGCAAGGTTTTAAAGTTTTTAAAGAACTCTATTTTGATTGTTAAAACGACAAAAACATTTAGAACAAGTATAAAATTGTGATTTTTTAGGATATTTTTTTTTTAAAAGATTATTTATAAGAAATGTTGTATATAAAAATTATTCCAAAATATGTCAAAAAGTGCCATAAAATGATTTGCTATTTATTTCAAAATTATAATATAATATTAAAGCAAAAAAGAAATTTTTTAATAAAAAAGGAGAAAATTATGCTAAACTTTTTAGGTGCAGAAACAAATAATATAGGTTGGACAATTGCAATGGGCGTTCTCATAGTGCTTATGGTTGTTTATCTTGTTTGGGGAACAATAAATAGAAAGAAATCTCAAGAACAAGCAATGAAAATGTTGTCAGAACTTAAAGCAGGGGACAAAATTGTTACAAATGCTGGGATTTATGGCGAGATTGTTTCACAAAAAGAGACAAATATGGGGAGAGTTGTTACAATCAAAACAGGTGAAGACGGCGGAAAGGCAAGTTATATCACAATAAATTCAACTGTTATTTTGGGAATTGACCAAAAGCAAGACATTTTGACCGATGCACAAGGGAATGTTATTGAACCAGAGACAGCAAAGGAAGAAGTTTTGAAAGGCACAGAAGAAAACAAGGAAGCAGTTGCCGAAACTCAAGAAGAAAAGAAAGAGGAAAAAAAGAAAGCAACCAAAGCCAAAAAACCTTCAAAAAAAAGTCAAGAAAATAAGGAATAACAAATAGGAAGAGCAGTGCTTTTTTGTGCTGTTCTTTTTTATAGGGTGAAATAGACGAGTTAAAAAGGTTTGTAATTTTATTTTATAATTTTAATTTTTTGTGATAACATAATAA
>CAZLYY010000091.1:0-1945 GCA_964563895.1 uncultured Christensenella sp.
TTGATAATTTTTAATTATTCAGCAAATTGTACACTATATGGATATGTCGTCGTTGTTTCTGTTTCTCCTGCCGCTTGAAGTGGATAAGCATCGCCAATATCAAATATTGCACAGCCACCTTGCATTTTACCAATTTTTGTCTTTTCAGCTTCTGTCTTCACTTCAACATTTTTTACAGTCTCAGTTGTGAAAGTTGATGTGTTGTTTTTGACTGTCCAAGCTTCAGAGCCTGTAGCCCAAGTTCTTGTTTGCCAGTCAATAGAGCCGTCTTTTGCCTTGCCAATAACTATATCGCGACAAACATTTGTAAATTTGTTACCTGTGATAGTTACTTTTCCAATACCACCATTCTCTTTCATTTGGTTTTTGATTTTTATAGCACCAGCAGTGTCAAGATGTGTTTCGTTATTGTTGTCACTATCTACACCATAGTTAATGTTTTTAAAAACACAATTTGTGATTGTAATATTGGTTTTTGCAAATTCCGAGTCACTAGTTGTTCCCTCAAGAGTAATATCTATAGCAGAAAGAGAACGAGTTTGGCTAATATCGTTACCAGTCTCTGTTGAGAGGTTTGTTCCATCAAAAATACAGTTGTCAATTGTGATTGATTTTGCACGTTGAATTTTGATACCTTTTTCTGTTCCTGTAGAGACTTTCATATTTCTGAATGTATAGTCTGCTTGTTTACCTTCATAACCTCTAAGGAAAGCATAAGTGCTATTATCTTTTGCTTGAAGATATCCTCCTTCAAAGACAAGGCTTCCAGCAAAATCATTGTCTACTGTAATCTCTTGAGTGTTGATATTCTCGAGAGTTACATTGCCATTTTTTACAACTGCTTTAAGTACAATGCCATTTTCTGTTGGAACTGCTTCGATAGTTGTTCCGTCAAGTTCAATAGCGGTCTCTGTGTAGTCGGCAAGAAGAGTGACCGTTTTGTTTTTAACAGCGTCGCTTGTTAAAGTTTCTACCGCTGTGCCGTCAATGATTGCAACGGAGCCTGCTTTTGCTTTGCCACATTTGCAAAGGTTTGTTGTTTGATCATAAGTATGTTCTCCCTTGTCGTATGTATCTTTACAATCTTCTACTGTGCAAGCATGCCAGTGATAGGTTTCGTCTGTTGACCATTCTGTTACAGCCTTGTGTTCTAGTGGTGTTTCTGCACAAGCAGACATCATAAAAATGCAAGGTGCAATGAGTGAGCCAAACAACAATGTAGATAAAATTTTGTTTTTCTTTTTCATAAATAATCCCCTTTTATTTTTTTAGAATTTTCACATTTGGTTGCTTTGTCACAAGAGAAAAACAAAACAACTGCAACACAAAAATTCTTTATGTGATAATTATAGCAATTTTTTTGCAATATGGTCAACACTTTTTATTAGTTTATGTTAGTCTTTTCCATATTGTGCCAACAAATGCCACAAATTTCACTATATTTTTATATATATAGGAATTTTTCCTATAAGTCAAGCAAAAAATAGAATATTTTTCCATAATATCTATGCATTAAAAATGGCAATTGCAAAAGAAAATATTGTACAAAAATCTTTGTACAAACAAACACATTTAGTAAAAAATATTCAAAGTAAGGTCGAGTGTGATATAAAAGTGTCTTTTCTTTCGCAAGTTGAATTTGTTGCAACAAAAAAGTCAATAAATTTAATGAATAGGGGAAAAATGGATAATAAGACTACCATTGCAAAAAATGTTGGACATAATTTAAAGGTTGCTAGACAACTCAAGGGCATTTCACAAAAAGATATTGCTAGCGAACTGAACAAATATCAATCTGATTACAGCGATTATGAGACTGGAAAAATTGAACTAGATTATGAAAAAATTGTATATCTTTGCAAACGTTTTGATATAACTCCAAACGACTTGTTTGAATTTAATTATTAAAATTGTTTACAAAATAAAAAAAATAACTAAAATAATT
>CAZLYY010000092.1:0-1941 GCA_964563895.1 uncultured Christensenella sp.
GATACAAATAATGAAGATTTAGCAGTTGTTCCCTTATCTTCAAAGAAAGGTGCAAATAGAACTGAGTTGAAAGGTTATAGAAACCCTAAAACTAAACAAAAAACATATTATAAGCACTATTTGGAAATTGAAGATAATGAGGGCTATCCTATCAGAGTTAATGAAAAGTTTAAAGAGAACCATAAGAATATGGACATATCAAGACAACAAGTTTTAGATATTCGTCAAAAGATTTTAACACAATCACGAACAAAAGAGCGAAATAAAAAATTGTTTGATAAATTCCATAAGAAAAGATGACAAAAAAAATGACCGTGCTAAGTGACGGTCGTGCTTATAAACAAAAGTTATAAGCCTTACGCGAATAATGCGTAGTTCATTAAGAACATCGTTATTATATCACATCAAATATATTTGTCAACCCTTTATAGCAAACAAAATGGAGAAATTATGAAAGAAATTAAGATTGAAAATGGAAAGTATTATTTAGGCAATGTTGAAGATTTAGAATGTTATACAAAAAAAGACATTTTGAAAACTGAATATCAAAAAAGATATAGAAGAAAGAAATCTTTGTTAAATAAAATATCTAAAGCCTTGTAAACAATATTTCTTGTATAATTTCAACAAAAAAGTTCCGACGTCGTCACTAATTTTAAATTGGTGTTTTTCGCGAACAAAAAAACTGAATAATAAAACTGTAAGCCCTATGAAAACAGTAGTAGGCACACAATCAGTAGTTTAAGCTGATTATTTATATAAAAAGCAAAAAGTTAAAAATTAAACGAATAAAAAAATTAAAAGATAAGGAGAAATAAAAAAATGGCAAATGTTTCAAGAATTATTAGAGAAGAAGGAATTGTTTTAGAAAAAATTTTTAAACCAGCAATGGATAGTTTTAAGACTGCTGACGGTTCAATTGTTAAGGCTAGACCCGACACTTGGTTACTTAGATGTGTAAGTAGTGGTGAATTTAAAAAAGATATGGGGTTTGTATCATCAAATGTTCTTGATTATGTAACTGATGAGGACACTTATAAAAAAGCCATCGCTTTGGCTCCAGTTATTGTAAAATTTGAATTATCTGCAAAAACAAAACCGGTGTCAGTTGAACTAAAAGAAAACAAATAAAAGGAGATAGAAATTGGAAATTTTTAAAAACATAATGCTAGTGCTACTAGGAATGATATGTGCAGTTGCAATCTTTTGTGTAACCGTTGGAATTGGTTGTGCAGTAAATGGTGTAACATTTGGTCAACAGATAGTAGATTGGTTTGGACAAACCGCACCAGTAGTTGAAGAAGTTGCAGAAACCACCGCACACATTTCAATATTTTAATAGGGTTGTTCTATGAAGAAAATATTACTAATTAGTATAATAATTGTTTTAGTAGTGTTATTTGGAACATTTCCCTTATCCATTATATCAAAGATATTTCAATACATAGGCAAGGCTATTGAATGGCTAGCAAAGATATTAAATGTATTTGGTTGGAATGGAATTATATAGACTTAAAAAGCACTAACTAGATTTTCCCCTTTCTTGTTTAGTGCTTTTTTAAAAATAACAATTAAAAGGAGAATAAATGGAAATAGCAAAAAAAATTGCAAACATTGTATTAATTTTTGTTACTCTTGTTGCTGTTTTAATGTCGTGTTTATTGCTATATTTTAACACACTTGGCAAAGATAAAATGCCTTCCGCTATAACTTCTACTTATGCAACGACTGTTGTTGACCCATTGACTGGCGAAGAAAAGCCCGTTTTGGAAGCAAATTACTATTCCAATAAAAATGGTACTGGATATGAAGTTGTAGAATTTAGAGTAAATGCATATAGTGGTGTTGCAAAACAAGGTCTTTATACTCGTGGTTTTCAAATGGTTTGGGATAAAGACGGAAATATAGTTCAATACACAGACCCAACAACAAACGAAAAAA
>CAZLYY010000093.1:0-1927 GCA_964563895.1 uncultured Christensenella sp.
ATATTGACAGTTTTGCATTTGTATGTTAATATTTTGATACTAGATAGTTTTTTTTAATAAAAAAATATTAGTTTTTAATTTGAATGGGTGGTGAAAATGAACGCAAAAGAGGTTGCAAAGAAATATAATGAAATTTTAGCGGATAAGGAATTTATGAATTCTTTATACAATGAGAGTTATTCGTTTGATGATTCTCTTTGTTTGTTGAGTGGTATTATGGAAGCAATTATTGGAGCAAATGGTTATAAGTATAAAAAATTAATAAGAACGCCATTTGAACTTTCGCGTTATTTCTATAGTTTAGGTTTGAACAACAAACAAATAACAGAGAATATTATGACAAATCCTATACTTTGTCATGCTTTTAATGGGGTAAATCTCAAACGAGTTTTGAAATATGGTTTGGGAAGTGAGCAAATTATAGACAAAAATATTGCACAAAAACTAAACGAAGTTGAGCAACATTTTGGGTCGATGCACAATTATTATCATTTTCAACTCAATTCACGCAACGAAATTTATTCTGGCTTTCCAGGATTTGCAGAAATGGAATTTGCGACAAAATATAGCCCAGAAAGGCTATTTCTAGGCATTTTACATCAAAAAGAAAATGAAAGTCTTCCAATGATTATGGGGGAGAGCAAAAAAGGATATTACACTAGGGTGATTGACCATAAGATTGATAATATGGTTGTTAATGCGGATAAAGATATGCTAAAAACTTTGGCCCATGAAATTGTTAAAAAATTTTGCTCAAAAAGACCAATAATTGCACTTTTTGATGCATATTCAGACGATTACAAGTTGGTTGTCCACGATTTTATGAAATGTAGTGATGTCCCAATAGAAAAATATCTAAAAAACAATTTAAGATTTTATGCCTTGTCAAATCCTGTAGATGTTTTTAGTCGTTCTTCTTGTGGGCATAATATTTTTGATGTAGATGATATGGCAATTTGCGATAATATCATATCTTCCAAGTCAATTGGCTTTGTTGAAGTCCCTGACGGGTATGAATTGAAGCAATATTTGGCACACGTTCAAGGTGCGAAATGGGGGGATAGAATTGATTTTACAACGGGAAAAAGAGTCAATGAAAAGGGCACTCCTATTGGAGATTCAAGCAATTGCAAAGCCTTTCGAGACGAAAAAGTTGACGTTGTAGGGTATTTTAAAAAGAGTAAACTTGTGGAAAGTGATTTTAATAGGCTCATAAAAAAGGAAGAATTAAAAAACAAATTGACAAGCGAAAAGAACAACAATGCTAAAACCGAAAAAGAACTAAAACTATTTGCATTACATAATTCTAATAGAAAAGATATAAACAAACCAATAGCCATAAGGAATGTAAAAAAAGAACCTATTGTAAATGCACAAACAAAGTTGATAGATGTCAATGATTTAAATTTGACATTGTAGTTTTAAGAAATTTTTTAAAATATATTGTTTGTATTGAAAATAAAGCAAATACATATGTTATAAAATGTTTTAAAATGAGCCGTATCAATAGAAAGATTGCGTGAAATTCGCATAAGCGAAAGAAAATTTTTGTTATAAATTTTATCAAAACTTGCAAAATTAATTTTTTTTATAAAAATACAAATATTTTTTTAATTATTTATTGACAAAAGTTTGATAAATTGGTATTATAGTAACGTCGCAATTGATATGGGGGTATGGCTCAGTTGGCTAGAGCATCTGCCTTGCACGCAGAAGGCCGTCGGTTCGAGTCCGACTATCTCCACCAAAGGGATTTTCCCTTATGACTTTTGTTTGCGATTTTACAAAAGCCAATAAACAATGGATTGTAGCTCAGCCGGTTAGAGCACCACCCTGATAAGGTGGGGGTCGGTGGTTCGAGTCCACTCAATCCAACCAAAACTAGTCTAAATCGAACATTTGAAAAAATGCTCGGTTTGGACTTTTT
>CAZLYY010000094.1:0-1903 GCA_964563895.1 uncultured Christensenella sp.
TTTCTCCTAATCTATTGGTTTGCACTATAAAAGCCGAAGAGCCTTTTTCAACTTTGCCATAATAATCATATTTTTTTGATAATGTTGGTTTTCCGTTTATAGTTTTATTTTTATCCCAAACTTTGTCAGCACTAACTACTTCCAGATTCACAAGGTCTTTGTTTTTTTGTTGAAATTGTCTTGACATATAATTCTCCCTTTTGTTAAAATGTATTTATTCCCCGATTGCTCTTGAACAAGAGAGTTGCGCAAAGTGTGGCAACCAGATAGAAAACCGCATAGGGGTGTATTGAGGTAGTTTCTATCAATTAACACTGACTTTTTTTAGTCGGTGTTTTTTATTAATCATATTTTTTCTCCTTTCAGAAGATTTTATCTAAATCTTCAAACTCTTGTTGCGACAATGGTATTAAATCATTGTCTATTTGTTTTTTTATCTCGTTGTCTTCCCAAAATTGCAAAATGTTGTGGTCTTCGTTATAAAATGAATAATCAGCATTTTCCAAATGTGGGTTTCTAGACATATATAACTTTAAATTTTTTGGTGTATCAAAGTCTGCACCAATAAGCCTATCTACAATAGTTGGTCTAGTTAGATTTTGGGAATAGAAAAACCGCTTTTTAAATATCTCAGTTGATTTTCCTATATCCTTGTTAATATACTTTTTAATATAACTATTACACCTTTCACGACTTGCAATTCTTGTTACTGTTGTTAGTCCATAGGGAAATGTTGTTACATTGTAAACGGGTAGTCCGTCAGTATCTTGTAATTCGTGTAAATGTTTTGTTTTCTCAAAATATTCTTTGCTACAAATTTTATCTTTGTAAAAAGCCCAAGAACAACATACCTTTCCAGAGTTTACAAGACCAAGTTGTTTTGTTGTAAGTCCACCTATAAGTAAGTGAAAATGTATACAACCGTCTTCGTGTCTTTCCAGCACTGTTAAATATCTAAATGTTGGAAATTGATGTTTTGTATTGTTTATGTATTTTACATAAGCCTTATAAACTAATTCGTCATTCGTCCTATCTATTTTTTGTTTGTCAAATGTAAGTGTCGCGAACCAATCAAAATCATTCATTTCAAGTAACATATTCATTAAAATTTTTGTTCGTCTTAGGGAACAAGACATTGAGTTTAATACTTCACTTTTTGTGTAATAATCATATTCGCCAGTTTCTAAATCTAATTTATATCTAACACCGTCTATATCTATCGGTCGGCTTTTCTTTGCCACTTGCTCTTTGTTTGACTTAAAATATATTGAAGATAATGTTTTATCTCTATATACTCTATCTTTTTGAAACAAGTAATAGGCAGTTTTTTCTTTTTCTAATTCATTCATAAAAACTCCTATTTTTTTTCTAAATTAAATTTTTATTCCGTTAAGTGTTACTATTGTCAAGTAGAGTAACACTCCGCACTGGGACACGGGCAAGCCCTTAGTCCCGGTGCGAAAAGGTCATTCTTTTATTTGTATTTTTATGTTGCAAGGGCATTGACCATTGCTATTGACAACTTTACAAGTTGCCAACAGCAATTTGGAAATGTGGATAACTCTTTGAGTAACCCACATTACACACAATACCTGAAATTATGGATAACTTTTTAAGTTACCCACAATTTCACAACATCTGTTGCTACTCTCTTAAAAAAACCAAATGCTACGCTAGTCGGCTTGTAAATTGTTTGTGTCCGTAACAACATTTTTCTTGCGAGAAAACAACTTGCGGAAGATTAATACAAAAAGATTTGTAGGCTTGTCTAATTGTGATTGTTCTTCCTTTTTTTTAAGTTTTAATTTTCTTTTTAATTCTCGTTGGTACTTATTGTCTTCTTTATCAATTTTCTTAAATGCTTTCTTCATATTTTTATAAATATACTTGTGTATCTTTTTGT
>CAZLYY010000095.1:0-1855 GCA_964563895.1 uncultured Christensenella sp.
CCAAACGAAAAAGTTGCAAAAGAACTTTTACACAAATTATACACAATACAAAACGATAAATTGTTTTTATCAAAAATTGATGACATAATTTTAGATGTAAAAAATCAAAATTTTTGCAATGATATAATAATTGAAAAAAGGACAAAAGGTCCAATATCAACACTAAAAAAATATATTTGTACAAAGAATGCTGAATATCAACATTCGTGGGATTCTATGCGAGATTTATATGGCCTTATGTTTTTGGTGGACTCCAATGAACAAGTAAACCAAATCTTAAATTTTTTTGAGCAAAATTATAGCCTTTATAAAAACAAATATGTGAAAAATATGATTGTTGACTACCGCCAAGTTACAAATAGAAAGCCGGGAACAAGCAAAATTCAATATGATTTTCAAGACCCAAAAGGCAAAGAATATCAAACAAATGATAGTTACAAATCTACAAAAGCAAACCTTATGATTATGGGGATACCTGTTGAAGTTCAAATAAAAACAAAAGCACAATATCTTGCGCATACCGCCACCCACGATTCAATATACAAATTGCTCACAATTGACGATGTAAAAGTTAGATATGAAATTTCCGACAAGTTGTTTCCATATTTTGAAACCTTTGCTTATCTTAGATTAAACAAAGACCACTTAACTTTTGGACAAATAAAAAAAGTTAAGGAAGATATAAAAAAGATTTATCAAAGAAATTATGAAATATATTCCAAATATCCCTTTGTTTTCAACGAATCTCGTTGCTTATATGGTGTAAACTTTTATCTTCTTGAAAATAGGAAAAACTTTTTAAATGATGCAACCTTTAAAGATGAAAATATTGCTTTGCAAGTCGCAAGGTGCGAAATAAAACAAGTTTACGAGTATATCTATGATAAACTAGCAAAAGAAAACCCATCTTTAAAAAGGACTGAACTAGTAAACCTAACCGTTGACACTCTTGTCAAACTTCCATACTCAAAATACAAATCTATAAAAACACTTATCCGTGGAGAATATCGTCATGGTGCGTGCTTGCTTAGTGGAATTTTTGATGTGCTAAAACCCGAACAAGTTGCTCTTTTCCAAGAACTTAACAATTTGTATATGGAAGTCCATATAGGTGTATTAAGTGATGAAATTGTGTCCGCATACTATGGCGAAAATCCAATTTTTGACGAGAAAGCACGAAAAAAACAAGTTGAACATTGCAAAGGTGTTTGTTCCGCACATATCATAAGGGGCTACGACCTTACACTTCCTAGCGACATTGGACCATTGCAATTTGACGAACCAAAAAAGAAAAAATATAATATGGCATATGTTAGTGGAATATTTGACGGACTTCACCCAGGGCATGTAGAACATTTATGCACTGTTATTGACGAATCAAATGAAGTTTATGTTGGTGTAAAAACGGACGAATATTCCTTGCGAGTTAAAAACAAAGCAACCATAAACAACGAAAAAAATAGACTCGCTATTATTTCCGCATTTAGTGGAATAACAAAAGCATTTTTGACCGAAACGGATATGCTTCCACCAAAATGGTTTTTTGATAAAGCAAGTGAAGTCTTGTCTCGTGGCGGACGTGTTGCAATTTATTTAGGCTCCGATTGGCAAGCAAAAATTCATAGCAAGCCAGAAAGTAGTATGCAAGAACTTAACTTTGTTATGGCAAATTTTCCAAGGATAGAACTTGCTAGCACTCATAGGACAAAAGAAAAGAGCCTTTCCACTACCCTACTTAAAGAACAATTAACTCGTGAAAAAGATAGAAAAATAATTGGAATGGAATTAAAAGATATGGGAGATAGTTATGTGTAAATTAGATGAATTAAAAGAAAAATTGATTACCCTACCAAAC
>CAZLYY010000096.1:0-1761 GCA_964563895.1 uncultured Christensenella sp.
TTGAAACTAATATAAAAAAGGGATAGTGTATTTAATATACATTGTCCCTTTTATTCTGCTAGTCTCCAAAGTATTAACCCATTAGCAATTTTTCTCTATACCTTGCAAGCGGTTGTTCCGTCTTTGGTGTCAACAAGTTTTATCCCACGAGATAAAAGGTCGTCCCTTATTTTGTCCGCTGTTGCAAAATCTCTATTTTTCTTTGCTTCCGCCCTTTTTGCAATCAATGTCGCAAGTTCACTTGCATCAATTCCAAGATCGTCTTCTTTTTTTTCTTCCCTTTCAAGTAGTCCCAAAGATAGAACTTTGTCAAAATCTTCTATCAACATAAGTTTTGTTTTGCCACTTAAATTTTGGTCCTTTATAACATCATACAAACAAGTGATTGCAAGAGATGTGTTAAGGTCGTTTGACAATGCAGACTTGAAATTTTCCACATATTTTTCAAAATCTTCTTTTTGCAAATCGCCAACATTTTCAATCGTTGCAATTTTTTGCTTCAATTTTCTATATGCCGTTTTTGAATTGTCCAAAATATCATACGAAAACAAAAGTTGCTTTCTATAATGAGATTGCAAGCAAAAGAATCTATATTCCAAAGGATTATACCCCTTGCTTTCAAGCAAAGACACCGTCAAAAATTCGCCCTTTGACTTGCTCATCTTTCCACTATTTGTGATAAGGTGCTCAACATGGAACCAATATTTGCACCATTTATGCCCCACAAAACTTTCCGTTTGTGCAATTTCGTTTGTATGGTGTGGAAATTTGTTGTCCACTCCGCCACAATGCAAATCAAGGTTTTCGCCCAAAAATTTGTAAGATATGCCCGAACACTCTATGTGCCACCCCGGATATCCAACACCCCAAGGGCTGTTCCATTTCAATGCTTGATTTTCAAATTTTGATTTTGTAAACCACAAGACAAAGTCGTTTTTATTTCTCTTCCCTTCGTCTTCTTCAACACTTTCACGAACACCAACCATCATATCATCTTTGTTTTGTTCCCCAAAGCGATAATAATTGGCAAGTTTGCTTGTGTCAAAATACACATTGCCATGGCTAATATATCCATAACCCTTTTCAAGCAATGTTTCTATTATCTTTATATATTCGTCAATGCAATTGGTGGCAGGAACAACAATTTCTGGCCACTTGATATTTAACTTTTGACAATCACTTTTGAAGGCTTCTGTGTACATTTTTGCAATTTCAAGCACAGTTTTGTGTTCGCGTTTTGCCCCCATAAGCATTTTATCTTCGCCATCATCGCTATCCCCAGACAAATGCCCCACGTCCGTGATATTCATTGCTCTAACAACATTGTAGCCCAAATATCTCAAAGCCTTTTCCAAAATATCTTCCATTATATACGAACGAAGATTGCCAATGTGCGCAAAATGATACACCGTTGGACCACAAGTATACATCTTAACCTTCCCATTTTCATAAGGCACAAAATCTTCTATTTGTCTACTTTCCGAATTGTATAATTTCATTTTTTCTCCTAAAATTTTAGCATATCATATATAGAATGTTTACTATTTTTACAATAATATTGTATTCAAGTATAGCGATTTTGTCAAAAATAAATGGGCAATTTGGATATTTGTGCATTTTTATTTTGACTACAAATCGTTTATCAAAACATATAATAAAATATTTTACTTTTAAGTTGACAAAAGTTTGCAATTGTGTTAAATTTGTTGTAACCGCGTAAAAAAGGCTAGAAAGAGTGTTTACACCGCCTTTGTTTAGCGA
>CAZLYY010000097.1:0-1761 GCA_964563895.1 uncultured Christensenella sp.
CAAGTGATATAAAGAGTATAGGTGCTTATGCGTTCTCTGGATGCAAAGGCTTAACGAGTATAACAATACCAAGTGGAGTGACAAGTATAGGAGAGGATGCTTTCTATTATTGCACTGGTTTAACGAGTATAACAATACCAAGTGGAGTGACAAGTATAGGAGATTATACTTTCTATAACTGCAGTGGTTTAACAGGAACTTTAACAATACCAAGTAGAGTGACGAGTATAGGGAATCGTGCTTTCTATAGTTGCAGTGGTTTGACAAGTCTGACCATAGACAGTGGTGTGACAGGTATAGGAGAATATGCTTTTTACGATTGCAAAGGTTTAACAGGGACTTTAACAATACCGGATAGTGTGAAAAGTGTGGGAGAGGACGCTTTCTCTTATTGCACTGGTTTAACCAGTATGACCATAGGCAGTGGTATGACGAGTGTGAATCCGGAGGCTTTCTCTTCTTGCAAAGGTTTAACAAGTATAACAGTAGCGAGTGGGAATACAAAATATTATTCATCAGGCAATTGTATAATAGAGACATCAACAAAAACATTGATATTTGGTTGCAAAAATTCTACAATACCAAGTGGTGTGACAAGTATAGGGGATTGGGCTTTCGATGGATGCAGTGGTTTGAAAAGTATAACAATACCAAATAGCGTGAAAAGTATAGGGGATTGGGTTTTTAATGTTTGTGGTTTAACAAGCATAACAATACCAGACAGTGTGATAAGTATAGGGGTCAAAGCTTTTCGAATGTGCAGGGACTTGAAAAGCGTGGCAATACCTGATAGTGTGACAAGTATAGGGAGAGATGCTTTCAGTAGCAGTGGTTTAAAAAGTGTAACCATAGGTAGTGGGGTGAAAAGTATAGGGGATTGGGCTTTCTGGGGTTGCAATGATTTGACAAGTGTAACTTTTGCAGATACAAGTAAGACTTGGAAGATATATTCTGGCTCGACAGTAAAAGTATCCGCCTATTCCCCAACCGACACAAGCACCAATGCAACCTATTTAAAATCAACTTATTATAGTTATACTTGGACAAAAAATAGTTAAGTAAAATTTGAAGATAGGGATAATTTTAAAAGAGCTTTGAAATACAAGTTGAAATGATTTGTTATAGAAGGATAGTTTAATTTTTGAAAAAATAAAAAAGAGTTTTACTTGAGTAAGTTTGCTCAAAAGTATCACTCTTTTTTTGTTTTTATGAGATTGTTGTTCTAGCAATGTTATTTGCGTGCAAGATAAAGGTTTGTGCAACCACAAGCAATGGCGAGCAACATAAAGTAGTTTGCAACACTTGCGATTGTATTGCCTTTGACAAATGAGCCTAGGTCAACACTGCCAAATTTGCTTGCAACAACAAAGCCTAAAATAAAGGTTGCCAAAGCAAAAACTACTACGGCAAGACCTAAAATTAAGTTGACAAGTTTAAACTTGAAACCAAAAATTCTAAGCAATGCAAACACGATAACTGCTACACTTACAACAACTGTCAAAAGATACATCCAACAAAAGATGCCTGTAACAGCGCCACTTTCTTCACTATTTTTCAATGCAATAAGAGCATTTGCGCCACTTGACAAGTCCTTTGAAGTTTCGCTCTTGAATGCAGCGGTGATTGCATCTATGCCTTTGATGTGTGAAGTGCTAGTTGAGTCCAAAACAGCAGATGTAGATTTTGATGTGAATATAGGCATAAACAATGTGCAAACGGTTACAATAGCCAACCCAATCACAACAATCGCCAAAATAATGT
>CAZLYY010000098.1:0-1752 GCA_964563895.1 uncultured Christensenella sp.
GATAACAATGGAAATAAGAGTGGTGTTATAAGACTTAATTCTTCTGTGTTTGCAACTGATAGCGCTTCTTATGGTAGCCCTACAAACCCAGGTTTTGACAAATCATATAAAACAGAACTTTCTGACAATGCTACAAATTGGAACGATAATGTTCTTATGATTAGAAATTCTTCTAGTGATAAAGTATATTATCAAAGTGAAAAAACAACAATTTCTGCAAATACCGCTTCTTCCACAACATACACTCGTTTTACTATTGGCGTAAAAGCAGTAGACGGAAACAAAGCATTTATTAAACTTGTTGATAGCAACAACAATGTTCTTGGAAAATTTGAAAATATAACAACAGATGATGCAAAAAATTTAACTAATGGTTGGGCAAAATATACAATTTATGTCAAAAATGGAGTATCTTCACAAAATGTGTCAATTCAATTGGGTTCATATAGTGGAAGTGATTTCGTATTCTTTGACAATGTAATTTTTACAAAATCAATAAGCGATGAACCAACAACCTTGACAGGAGCAAAAATTGTATATGTAAACCTATCAACAAACGGATTTGCAAACGAAACAGGTTTCTCAGGACAAACAAAAGAAACGACAAATTATGATTTTAGTTATGTAAAAAATATAACAACAAGAGATGAAGCCACAGACAGTTGTGTTTTGGCAATAAACAATGTTCCTAAAACTTATCAAACACTTGTAAGTGATTACACCTATTCTCTATCAGCAGATAGTTATTACGAATTTTCAGTTTGGGTCAAAACTAATTTTGATACAACAAACAACACAGGAGATTATGGTGCAAACATTGAAATAGTTAGCCTTGATAGTGATGGCAATGTTGTTCAAAATGATAAGAACACAAACAAATTTGTAAATATAGTAACAAATAGCACAGAAAACAATGGTTGGGTTAAATATTCTATCTATGTTTATGCAGAAAGTTCTCAAGATGTAAAGGTTTGCCTTGGTGCAGGAACAGAAGAAAATCCAGTGTATGGCAATGCATACTTTGATGATTTGACAGTCAAGGGAATCAACAAAGAAGATTATCCAACAAAAGCCAATGATACAACAATCCTTTCTACAATTGTTGAACAAACAACAGAAGAAGATGACGAAGAAGACACAACAGATGACAGTTCCACAGCAGAAAGTACAGAGATAAATATTTGGTTGCTTATATCTTCTATACTCCTTGTAATAGCACTTGTTCTTGCAATCATTGGATATTGGATAAGAAGAATTCCTAAAAAGAAAAAAGAAGTTAAGGTTGGCAAGGAAACTTACAACAAAGAAAAAGATAAAGTTGATGAAAATGCAATAAAGAAAGGGCTTAAAGAACAAAAGGCAGAAAACCTTGAAAAATTAAATAGTGAAATAGAAGAATTGCAACAACAATACAACAATCTTAAACAAGAATACGAAGAAAAAACAAAAAATGACGAAATTGTTGACCAAAAACTTTTTGCAAGTTATACAAAGAAAGTAAATAAATTGCTCGCAAAAATTGATTATCTTAAATCTGCTATTACCTACCTAAATGACCCAGTAAATACAAAAACAATGGAAAGAAGAGAAATCTCAAAAAGCAAAAAAGAACTTGAAAAGAAAAACATTGAACTTAATCTCAAAACAACAGTAGAAGATGTTCAAGAAGAAAAGGTAGAAACTAAGAAAAAGACAAAAAAGAAACTTCAAAAGTTTAATTAAAAACAATTTATCTAAATTAAAATAAGACAA
>CAZLYY010000099.1:0-1731 GCA_964563895.1 uncultured Christensenella sp.
TTCACGAAGTTATGGCACCGTTACAATTGATTTTATAAGAAAATAGTTAAATTTGTATTGGCAAATAAAAAAATTTTTATACTAACTAGTCAATTGTTTTTGCAACTAATACAAAAAAGGAACATTGTATTTATTTTACATTGTTCCTTTCTTTTTCTGCTAGTTTCAAAAGTGTTAACCCTTAAACTATTCTCTTATATTACAATAAACATTTTATTCTAACATAAATCAAGGGACAATGCGTGTAATGCAAAGCCCCCTTTTAGAAATTTTGTAAATTAAGTATTTTTTCTTTTTTTTGAATTTTTGATATTCTTTTTTGTTTGATTTTCTTGAGGATATGAGTCAAAAAAGTTTTTTAATATAGAAGAAATTTCCACAAGTTTTTCCTTATCCTTTTTTTCTTGCTCGGTCATTTTGTTTCTCCTTATTTTTGTAGGATTTTGTTAATGTAAAAATGTTTAGTATTAAAAGATTTCTTTAAATTGAAAGTTTAAAATGCCATAAATTTTGATATATTCATTTTATATTAAATTGCAAATTATATCAACCAAATTTATCTTTGTAAATTATATGCAAATGTTGGATTTGTTGTAAAAAGTAAATATAAGAATTATCAACTAAATTGGCTTTCAATGTCAAAAAGGTTGTCAAGGGTGCCATCATCGTATGATACAACATATTTTATACTGTCGTGATAATTAAGGTTGCTTTCGTTGCATAGAGCAGATTCAAGAGTTCTAATCGACTCTTGTCGAGTGCCTGCATCTCCAAAATTTTTTATAATGTTGGTGATAGTGTCTATGAGTATGCGAAAATCACTTTTAGGAAAATATCTTTCTCTAAGAATACGATGAGTGTTCGTCATATCACGAAGTCCTGTAAAATTGTTTGCAAATTTAGTAATTATTCTTTCAATTATAGAAGGTTCTTCTGTACATTCAAGCAATTCTAACAACTCATCAATTTTTGCCTTTTCACTTTTTGCACAAGTTTCTCTATTTATTTTTACAATAGGAATTCCAAATTGAATTGATGCTCTGACACTTTCATTCCACCTTCTTTTTTCATCTTCACAAATATTAGTTAGTTCCAAAAGTGTTGTTTGGTCAGGCAAAGGTTTTTCTTGAGTGGAATTGTTTGATTTTGTAGAACTTTTATTCTTTTTATTTTTTTGATTCTTTTCTTGTGTTGTGTTTTGTATAGGGCTTTGATTTTTTAATTCTTTGTTTATATCTTCAAATTCTTCAAAGAAAACGATATAATCTGGATTTTTCTTAAAATACTTTCCTTTTTTTGAAGTGTCCATTCGTTCATAATTAAGTTCGTTGTAATAATCACGAGTGTGATTGATAAGTTCGCTTGGGGAATAATAACTTTGAGTTTTATTGTGATAATTTATGTCATAATTCATATTGTGTGGTGTGCTGTTGGCATCTCTTAAATTTCCAGCCAAGAGAGATTCTGTTGGCATATCTTTAAAACCAAAAACAACACTTGTTTGTCTTGCGGTAGCCAAATTGCTGTTTGAGATAAGGGAACAACAATTTCCGTGCGAACGAATTTGTGGCGAATTCCAATATTCTCTATAATTTCCCACTCTTGTCATCTCTTGATAGGAGCCAACGGCAGTAACGAGCATCTTGAAATCTGTTCCTGCATCATAAACAATTGCGTTGCCAATTTTCTTTTTTGGTAATTTTTCTGTGGATAAAAGCACTTCATTTATTT
>CAZLYY010000100.1:0-1686 GCA_964563895.1 uncultured Christensenella sp.
TTGCCAATTTTCTTTTTTGGTAATTTTTCTGTGGATAAAAGCACTTCATTTATTTGTTTTGCATATTCTTCTCTCATACTGCTTTCAAATGTTGTCATATATGTGAGATGAGACTCAAACCCGCTTGTTTTAATAATATCGTACAAATCGAGAAGTTCATCTGAGTCGTTTATTTCATTCAATCTTTGAAGTGATTCGCATAAATTAAGAAGATAAGAATTTTCAGGTGTTTTTTTCAAGCCTTCAAGATTGAATTTGTTGGTTAGAGCAGGGGTGTCGCTATCCATTGCATTGCCAAAATTTAATCCAAAATATTTTTTAAAAATAGCATCTTTAATTTTGAAAGCATTCCTTTTTTCTTTCTTTTTGCTCCTTTCTTCTTCAATGATAGATGAAAGATATTCTTGTATAGGATTGTCTTCTGTAAGTAGGTTGTTTAAGTCTTCTATTTTTTTAATTTGGCAAGAAAGCTCAACCCCAGCATTTGTCCCTAACAAAAACAACAAACTTGTTAGTTGTTCGTCTGACAATGCAAGGTGCAGTTCTGAAAAAGTGTCTAGTAGGGAACAAAGAGAAGATGCTTTTTGATAACGAGAAGATAGATAGTTTTTTTCTTCCATATCTTTAATAAAAGGGCAATAGCCAATTGAGTTAAGTATACTTGAAATGTATTTTACGGGATATGCACCACCTATTTCTTTTATTTTATTGTAAAGGTCTTTAAACCAAATTAATCTATTGTTGTCAAGGCTTATAATTTGCGCTTGAACATTTTTGTCAATAGAAAGCAATGGCATATCGTCCCATAGAAATTTGTATTTATCTTCCAAAAGTTCATAGTTAAGTGTAAAAAAAATATCTTTATTAATTTTTTTCAAAGCATTAAGCCTTACATTTTGAAATATAGACATTTTTAGGTTGTTTACCAATTCTTTGGCAAAAAAGGGGTGATTTGCTATTTGTGCCAATGTAATTTTGTCATAATTGTTGTCAAGATTGCAAAACTCCTTTTTTATATCTTCTTCGGAATATGAAAAAAAAGATTCGCCATAATATTTTTGTTCTTGTGGTTTACTATTTGCTTTTATATTCTCAAAACATTTTTCTATTTGGTTTAATCTATCTATTCTTTTCATAATTTTTCACTCAAAAAAATTATAAGGCTTTTTGCCCAAAAAATCAATAGAGAATGTTTATAAATTTATGATTTACAATTATATTTTTACAATAAAATTGTAGTTTTTGAAATAAAAGCAAAAATATATGCTAGATAGCATAAAAAAGAGCCTTGCAAATTTAATGCAAAGCCCCTTTGTCTTGTTCGTTAAAATTATAAATTTAATTTTGTTATTATTTAGTTTTTCCCGCCGTCATTTATAAACAAAATTCCAAGAGTGTTAGGCCCACAATGGCTACAAATTGTTCCACCTGCTTGTGTAACATAAATATTTTTAAACCCTTTTTCTTGCAACCTAGCATACAAATCATCAAGAGTTTTTTGCTCCGCTGTGGAATATGTTAAAAATACAACTTCTTTGTCTGGATTGTTAAATTTTTGGAATACATCATTAAAATAACTATTAAAGACATTTCCTAACAAACCAAAAAACTTTTTTCCGGCAATCATTTTCCCGTCTTTGACTAAAATTTCAGGCTTAATTTTAAGAAGATTTGCCCCTAACATAC
>CAZLYY010000101.1:0-1626 GCA_964563895.1 uncultured Christensenella sp.
TTTTCACAACAATTTTAAAATAATCATATTGTGATTTGTGAGGGTTGATATGAGAAAATTTTTTTTGCAAGAAAACGACAACAGGACAAATTTTATCAAACAAAAATTGCAAGAAAAGGGCGAACTTGTTGCAAATTTTGAAGAAAATTTAAAAGATATTTCAAGTAAGGATATTGTTGTTGTAACACCCGCTTACAAGTGGACAGAAAATATTGTAAAACAAATTCCACAAGATACAACCGTTTTTGGTGGAAATTTCAACAAAGATTTGCAAGGCTATTTTGATAAACTAAATTATTACAATTTTATGAATAATGAAGATTTTGTTTTGCAAAATGCAAATTACACAGCCGAGGCCTTTTTGGTTGATTTGATTTCCAACACAAAAGATTCTCTTTTTGACCAAAAAATTCTTGTATTGGGCAGTGGTCGTGTGGCAAAGGCGATATGGATTGTTTTGCACAAATTGGGTGTTCCCTTTGACATTTCCGCAAGAAACGAAAAAGAACTCAACTATGCAAAACTTATCTCAAAAAATGTTTTTTCTACAACAAAATTAAAAAGACATACAAAAAAATATGACACAATTGTAAACACTATTCCTTTTGAAATTTTTGAAAAATTTAGTGAACAAAATTTTAAAAACAATGTCAATATTTTTGAATTGGCTAGTAAAAAATGCCTAAACATAGCCAAATTTTCTCAAATAAATTACATTTTTTGTCCTTCGCTTCCTTCAAAATATTTAGGGAACAGTGCGGGAAAACTTATGTTGCAATTTATTACAAAAACTCTTAAATAACATTCTACAAAAAGGGGAAAAATATGAAAATTGGATTGGCAATAACAGGTTCATTTTGTACCTACGAAAAAATTTTGGAACAAATTGACCTTTTGATAGAAAAGGGGCATAGCGTTTTGCCCATTGTTTCAAGTGTGGTAAAAAACCTTGATACAAGATTTGGAAAAGCCGATGAATTTATAAAAAAAATTGAAGAAAAAACAGGCAAAAAGGTTGTTTGCGATATTGTTGGAGCGGAACCTTTGGGGCCAAGCAATGCTTTTGAAGTGCTTGCAATTGCACCTTGCACCGGCAACACTCTCTCAAAAATTGCAACAGGCATAAGCGATGATGCGGTTACTATGGCAACAAAAGCCCATATGCGAAACTACAAACCACTAGTTATAGCCATATCAACCAATGACGCTTTGGGATTGAATATGAAAAACATTGCAACTTTGCTAAACGAAAAAAATGTGTATTTTGTTCCATTCAAACAAGACGACCCAATAAAAAAACCAAAATCTATGATAGCAGATTTAAATTTGTTGCTACCAACTATAGAAGAAGCCCTAAAAGGCAAGCAAATTCAACCAATCATTTTGGGATAGATTTAATATAAACTTTCTAGAATTTTTTGACAAAATTTTGCAATAAAAACAATAAATTTGCATATAAATTTATAACCAAAAAAATATTGTGCGTATTTATGAAATTTTGTTGTTGACAAACTAAAACAATGAGCATATAATATTTATGTTCATCGCGGAGTGGAGCAGTTGGAAGCTCGCCGGGCTCATAACCCGGAGGTCATAGGTCCGAGTCCTATCTCCGCAACCAAATAT
>CAZLYY010000102.1:0-1554 GCA_964563895.1 uncultured Christensenella sp.
AATATCCGTCAAAAGTAGAAATACTATCACCCAAAATAGACAAATTTTTGCCACTTAAAACAGACATAAGGGTATCAATTTTTGCTGTTTTATTTAAGGTTGCTAGATGTGTAGCAAAATCTTCCGTTGAACTTACATAAATATCAAATGCCGCAAATGCCTTCGTTGCATCACTTCCGTCTTCATTATTTTTAAGGTTGCCGCCACTTTCCACTCCTTTAAATCGCCAAACAAATGTATCATCGCTTTTACCAAAAGCAATCGTTTCATCTTCCTCTAAAGTAATATTGCAATCTGCATAAACAAGTTGTCCTTTTGCTGAATCTGCTGGGAAATAAATTTTTATTGTGGCAATTGCATTAGTATCAAAATTTTTTGTTGTTGAAGTCTTGATTTTATATATTGTCATATATGGTTGTTCGCCACTATTTGCATTATTACTCTCACAATATGCACCAAATTTGGTTATAGTTTTACCAGAAAAGTTTGAGTCGTAAGAAGTTTGATATTTGAATGGAGTATAAGTAGTATAAACACCCGTTGTAGCATTTTCGGCAGTACATTCCGTTGCAAAGTTTTTAAACACTTGTGTATATTTAATATATCCACTTCCTTTTACTTTTATAGCCAAAGTGTCCGCATACTCGCCATTTTCACATATTACATTAGTGTTTGCTTGTCCATTTACCAATGTAAAGTTGCCTACTTCATCATCTAGTGGAATGCCCTTTGCTACAAATAGTTTTGCAGTAGAACCACTCCCACCAAGGACAAGGGTTTCGCCTTCGGCAAGTTCAAGTGGGGTGTCAAAGGTTATTGTGTTCAATCCCGCATTAACACCATAAGGATTTGTTGTTGTCTCAGTAAGTGTTTTCCCATTTGTTCTAGCATTAACTATATCACTTACATTTGCTTTGCCTATGTATAACGTTCCTGCATTTTCGCAAACAACTTGAATTTCCGTTATTTTAGTATTCCCATAAATTGTCATTTGTGCATTTGGTTTGTAATATTGCATAAGAGCAATAACATTTGTCGACAAATCAACATATTCATAAGCAAAATATTCTTTCATTGTGTTTGATACACCAAGTGTATCTTCCCAAATGTCTGTTCTGTCTGTTTCGTCAATTTGTGCTTTGTATTCCGTCCTTATTTTTCCGCTCCAAATATATCCGTCATATCCAACATAAACGCTTGTCCCGTCTTCGCCTTTTTCACCTTTTTCACCTTGTGAACCTGTATCACCCTTTTCGCCTTGTGCACCCTTTATATTGCAAAGCCATTTCCAAGTGTTAGTTTCAATGCAAGTATAAACATCGCAAGTATTAGTATTAAAGTACAAATCTCCTACTTTTGCTCCGTCTACTTGTGTATTATTAATCACTGTGTCCGCACTGCCTTGCGTTGTTCCACCAACCACTGTACCTGTGAGCCACGTTGCACCGTCTTCGCCGTCTATACCATTGGTTACTGTAAAGGTGCTTGATGTATTATTCGAATATGTAATTGTGTATGTATCTACATTGCCACTTGATGAAGTTTTTGCTATTC
>CAZLYY010000103.1:0-1542 GCA_964563895.1 uncultured Christensenella sp.
AAATGAAGATTTGCTTGATTGTTCCAAAATTAAAAAATTTTTTATGTTTAAAAAATTTAAACGCATAAAGTAACGGAATTAAAAAAAAGTAAAACAATTAAACATATAAAGTAAAAAAAGTCAAAAATTTAAAGATAAGTCAAAGAATTAAAAATATAAAGTTAAAAAGTTAAAGAAATTTATTTTTATAACAAAAAAAATATCTCTTTTATGCTATCCTTCATAAGGGAGATATTTTTTGTTTTGAAATTGATATATTTTTTCAATTTTTCTTGTTTTTATCAATTAGTTCCTTGTATTTTTCCACCAACTTTTGTGCAACTGCATCCCAACCAATATTCAAAGTTTTATAAGCATTGTCGGAAACTTCTTTTAATTTGTCTTTATCACTAAAAATTTGTATTATTTTGTCTGCAAATGCATTTTCTTCAAGTTCACAAGTGTAGCCATTAAAACCATCAACAATAACTTCCGCACTTGCACTACCACGAATTGCAAGTGTTGGTGTTTTTTGGCTTCCCGCTTCAAGTTTGACCATAGAACAAGTATCAACAGTGGAAGGGAAACATAAAAGGTTTGAAAAATAATAATATTTTGAAAGCAAAATGCGGTCTTTAATTTGTCCAACAAAAATTATGTTGTCATCAAGTCCAAGTTTTTCACACAATTGTTTTAAAGCCTTTTCATCTTTTCCAGAACCGACAATAAAAAGTTTAAAATTAAATTGTTTGTCTTTTAGAATTTTTAAACTATTGAATAAGAAATCAAGATTTTTACATTCAATTTCAATTCTTCCAACCCAAAGCAAAACATTGTCCGATGGCAAAATGTTATATTTTTCCTTAAACAAATTTTCAATTTCGTTATCTTTATTTTCCAATAGTTTTAGATTTGTTGTGTTAGGCAATACAAACATCGGTGGGGGGGGGGTAGTACAATTTAATAGATAATTTTGTTTTGTATGTTCACTTACGGGCAAAATTAAGTCAGTTTTGCTTATGATATTGTATGCCCTTTTGGTAATAATTTTGTATATAAACTTATTTTTCATAATAGTTTTATATTCTTCATTAAACTTGCTATGACCATGCATTACAACGGGGATATTGTTCTTTTTTGCAAATTTTAAACCAAAAGTGCAAATTCCAAAAACAGTATGCAAATGGATAATGTCAAGGTTTAATTTTTTTATAAGTTTTTTAAATTTATGGTCAAAATTTGGGATAGGCAAAGAGTCGCCCAATGCTTTTGGAATTCTTAGCGCTTTGCACCTTATTATAGGGAAGTCCAAATCGTCTGTAAACCCTTTAACTTCTCCAGTGATAACAACCACATTGACATCTTTATTCCTAAAAAATGCTTCCGCCATTTCTTTTGCAACAACGGCAGCGCCACCAAGATTTGGATAAAAAATATCACTTAAAATTGCGACATTTAGTTTGTCGTGCTTATAAAAATTTTCCAACAATTGTTCATTATGTATTTTCATTTAAATTTTAAACCTTTTAAATCTAATTCAATTATATAAATAAACAAAATTGC
>CAZLYY010000104.1:0-1526 GCA_964563895.1 uncultured Christensenella sp.
CCGTCTTTGACTAAAATTTCAGGCTTAATTTTAAGAAGATTTGCCCCTAACATACTAAGCATACTACAACGTCCACCTTTGTATAAATAATCAAGTGTATTTATAACAAAACTTGCTTGTACATAAGGAATTCTTTCTTTTAGTTTTTCTTCAATTTCGTTTAGGTTTTTTCCATCGTCAATTAGTTTTCTTGCATAAATTGCAAGCAAAGCGATTCCTGTAGATAAAGATTGAGAATCAATCACCAAAATTTTATCTTCGCCAATTTCTTGTGCAACTGCACGAGCATTTTCGCAAGCAGAACTCATTGCGCTTGACAAAGAGATATGAACAACCGCATCATATTCTTCAAGCATTTTTGAAAAATGTTCCTTAAATTGTTCTCTATTTACCGCCGAAGTCTTTGGTAAAACTTTGGTGCGTGCAACATAATCAAATATGTGATTAGAAATTCCTTGTTCATCAAGTACGCAATCTTCTCCCATAAGAATTGTAAAAGGTGTTGTTTTTATATTATATTTTTCAAGTAGTTCGCAAGGCAAATCGATTGTTGTTTCTGCTGACAAACCAATATTCATTTTCTACCTCCAATAATAAAAGTACAAACATATTTTATTCTTCTAAATTTTTTTTACAAACGATTTAAATAGGGTATCTCTCTACATTTTAGAATTGCACAAGAGAATATTTTTGTAAGTTCTACTAAAAGTAGATTTGATATAAGAATATTCTACTATAAGTAGAATTTCTACAAAAACCGACATATTTTAGTTGCTGTATTAAAAAATATATTGTAAAATAACAATATGGAAAATTTAAATAAAATAATTGCAAACAACCTTGCTACCTTGCGAAAAAAGTCAAATTTAACGCAAATGCAATTGGCAGAAAAAATAAATTATTCGGACAAAGCTATTTCAAAGTGGGAGAAAGGGGACTCTCTTCCAAGTATAAATGTTCTTATGCAACTAGCAGAATTTTATGGTGTAAAAATTGACGATATTGTATACGAAAAAAAGTTGGTTATTCCAAAGAAAAAAAACAAAAGAGAGCAAACTCTTTTGGGCTTGCTCCTTTTCTTTTCGGTGTGGCTTGTGGCAACGGTTTGTTTTGTTGTTCTCAAATTTATTCCAACAATTTCTCGTGAATGGTTGTCTTTTATTGTCGCAATTCCAGTGTCGTTTTTAGTTTTGACAATATATTTATCTATCCTTAAAAGTCCTATATTTACAAGCTTTTTTGCTTCCATTTTTGTTTGGACAACTATTTTGACAATTAATTTGTTTTTAATTTCCTATCAAGTTTGGATTATTTACTTGATTGGCTGTCCTTTGCAACTTATTATTATTTTGGGCACAATTCTTAATTGCATAAGACATAGGGTGAAAGAATAGATTTATTGCTTTTCAATTTTTGATATAATATTTTCGCAACACTTGTTTAGTCCTAAAAAGTCCATATTTTTGACATAAAAATTTTCTACTTTTTTGTGATAAAATTTTGCTTTTGCAAGCATTTTTCCCGCT
>CAZLYY010000105.1:0-1518 GCA_964563895.1 uncultured Christensenella sp.
AAAATAAACATATTTTTAATTAAAACTTATTTCAAATTAATTTTATTTTAAATTAATTTTTATTTTAAATTATAAAAAGCATCTTTTCCTAGATAAACTGCTTCATCACCAAGTTCTTCTTCTATTCTTAACAATTGGTTGTATTTTGCAACCCTATCTGTTCGTGAAGGAGCACCTGTTTTTATTTGTCCAGCATTGGTTGCAACTGCAACGTCAGCAATAGTTGTATCTTCCGTCTCGCCACTTCTATGACTTACAACAGCCGTCATACCCGCTTTCTTTGCCATTTCAATTGCGTCCAAAGTTTCCGTTAAAGTTCCAATTTGATTGAGTTTTATTAAAATAGAATTTGAAACGTTCAAATCAATTCCTTTTTTCAATCTCTTGGTATTTGTAACAAAAAGGTCATCGCCAACAAGTTGTATTTTCAATTTGTCAGTTAGTTTTTTCCAAGAATCCCAATCTTCTTCCGCAAGCCCATCTTCCAAAGAAACAATTGGATATTTTTTCACCATTTGTTCCCAATAGGCAATCATTTCATCTGCGGTGAAAAGTTGTTTTGTCTTCCAAAAATAATATTTTCCTTTTTCGCCAATTTTTTGTGCTTCGTCATACATTTCTGTAGAAGCCGCATCAACTGCAATACAAATATCCTTTTTAGGTTGATAACCTGCTTTTTTTATCGCTTCTACAATAAATTTGAAGGCATCTTCATCGCTTTTTAAATTTGGAGCAAATCCGCCTTCATCTCCAACTGCAGTTGAAAAGCCATTTTCTTTCAAAACTGCTTTCAAACTATGAAAAACTTCTACACACATTTTGAGTGCTTCACTAAAAGTTTTTGCTCCTGTTGGCATAATCATAAATTCTTGAATATTGACAGAATTGTCCGCGTGTTTTCCACCATTTAAAATATTCATCATTGGCATAGGTAGAGTATGCGCATTTGGACCCCCAATATATTGATAAAGTGGCAAGCCCAAAACTTCCGCTCCCAATTTTGCACAAGCAAGGGACACGCCCAAAATTGCATTCGCTCCAAGTTTCCCTTTGTTTTCTGTGCCGTCTAGTTTTATCATTGTTTCATCTATTGCTCGTTGGTCAAGGACATTCATTCCAATAATCTTTTCCGCAATAATAGTGTTAACATTGTTTACTGCTTTGTGGACGGACTTCCCCATATAATCATTTTTATCCCCATCACGAAGTTCAACTGCTTCAAAAGCCCCCGTTGATGCTCCAGATGGAACAGATGCTCTTGCGGTTACCCCACAAGCGGAAACTTCTACTTCCACCGTTGGATTGCCACGAGAATCTAGAATTTGTCTTGCATATACATCTTCAATACTTATATAATCTTTCATTTTTTCTCCTTTTGACTTATATATTTTATCTCAAATCATAATAAAAACACAACAAAATTTTGATAAACAATAATAAAAAGATTTAAAATAATTTCTTTTATGATATTATATATTAGGAGCAATCAAATGAACTTAAATAAAAATTGGAATTTTA
>CAZLYY010000106.1:0-1396 GCA_964563895.1 uncultured Christensenella sp.
TATGCTAACCATTCCACAAGGTGAAATTTACGAACGAAAAACCGAAATTGAGTTTAATTATAAATAAAAACAAGTCATATGTCTAAATCTTATATATTTTTTGTAGTACTCCATCCATAGATTGTCTGGGGTACTGCAAAAAAAAGAACTGCAATTTAATGCAATTCTTCTTTTGAATTTCAATTCGAACCTTTCGTTCATGCTTTAAATAGGTTTTAAAGTCAAAGAAATTCTAACCAAACAATGTGGGTCGAAACTAAGTCGACAAACATATATAAAATATGTTTCACATTGTTCATAAAGTATTATGCATAAATTGGAATTCTTGTCAATAATAAATAAAATCAATCTTTTAATGCTACAACTTTATTTAATAGTTGCTTTTATAAAGTCTTTTTTATATATAACTATTTAAAATTGTAAATTGGAAAGGTATTTTGAAATAATTTCAATAATTTCTTTTGTTTTTAGGGTTGTTGTAAAACCTGCTTCTCTTTTGTGTCCGCCACCCCCAGCAAATTGGGAAGATATTTTGTCGGCAATATCACAATCATTGGTCATAACTTTTGCAACAATTTTGTTCTTGTAATCAATAAGGAAAACAAGAATATTTATCCCATCAATTTTACGCAAGTCTTCCGCCACTTTTTTGACAAGTACACTTTGTGTGAGTTGATTTTTATCCATCAAATATTTATCGCATACAACATAATGGAATTTGTCCATTTTTATAATATTTTGAGCAAGCAGGCCACTACATACAAGTTCGTTTGGAGTTTTTCCCCAAAGCACAAGTCTGTTGAGTTTGTAATAATCAATTTTGTGGTTGATAAGGTCTTGGGCAATTTCAAAAGTTCTATTGGATATCCTTCTAGAAAAACAATTTGTATCGGTCAAAATTCCGCAATAAAGGTTTTGGCAATTGTCAAGAGTTAGATAAGACTTGTCTATTTTTTCAATAAGTCTATAAAGGATTTCGCAAGTGCTTGATGGGGTGGTGCAAGACAAAATAAAATTGGCATTTGTTGAGTTGCCTTGATGGTGGTCAATATTGATTGTATAGGTTGCGTTCAAAAAAATCTTTGAATAATCTAGACGAGATAAGTCGTTTAAATCTAGTGCAATAAATATGTATTCTCTTATATTATTGCTTTGTAAATAGTCTTCTATATTTGTAATGACCAAATCTTCAATATTTTGCCACGAAACAAGGGAAGTTTCTTCCTTTTTGCACAAGACATATGTGTTTTTTTTGAGTTCTCTTAACACACGGCACAAAACAAGACAACTTCCTATTGAGTCTTGGTCGGGGGTTGTATGACCTGCAATAAAAATAGGCAGGTTTGGTAGGGTAATCAATTTTTCTTTTAATTCATCTAATTTACACATAACTATC
>CAZLYY010000107.1:0-1372 GCA_964563895.1 uncultured Christensenella sp.
TGTGTTCATAGGTTCTGAATACTCTAACGCATCACAACCAACCCATATAAAGAAACTAGCTAAAAAGTTAACGTTACTTGAAGAGAATGGAGGACGTTTATGTGTATCTATGCCTCCAAGGCATAAATTAGCTGATAGTACACCAATTTTAACACCTAATGGCTGGACTACACATGGAGAATTAGAAGTAGGGGACTCTGTTTATGGATTAAATGGAGAACCTACAAAAATAATTGGCGTATCTGAAAAATCACCATGTAATCAGTTAATAACATTTAGTGATAACTCACAGATAATAGCACATGAAGATCATCTATGGACAGTCAATAAAAGAGGTAATAAGAATAATGTAACTTTATCTACTTCTGAAATTAAAAAAAATTATTACTATATAGAAAAGAATGGTAAAAAAAGATACCGATACCATCTACCATTCATAAAACCAATACAATATGATAAAACAATATTACCTCTTGATCCTTATTTCTTAGGATTATGGTTAGGTGATGGTTCTAGTACTAAACCATGTATAACACATGCACCAGAAGACATAGAACCTATAAATCATGTTCCTTATGAAGTATCTACAGTATCAACTCATAAAGACACTGGAGTTAAAACAACCTATTTTAGTAATCAAAACATTATTAAAACACTCAAAGAATTAAATTTATATAATAATAAACATATTCCAGATATTTATAAAAGAGCTAGTATCGAGGATAGAATAGAATTATTAGCTGGTTTGATTGATAGTGATGGTAGTGTTGATAAGAATGGTAGAGTAAGATTTGTTAATGTTAATAAACGATTAATCGATGATGTTTATGAGTTATGTGTTGGTTTAGGATTATATCCTTATGTATCTATCCGAAAAAAGGATGATATGAATAGATATAAAAGAAATTCTGAATATGATATTAAATCTACTTGTGATGTTTATGTTGTAGGATTTCAACCAAAATATACTATTCCTACTCAAATACCTAGGAAGAAAGTAAAGAGGACTGCAACACATCGTAGACTAGCTATAACTAATATTGAAACTGTTGATGAGGAATTAGGTAAATGTATTGAGATAGAAAATGATGATGGAATATATCTTGCAGGAGAGAAACTAATACCAACACACAACAGTAAATCGTCAATGGTTACTTTAGCGTTTCCATTATGGTTAATATGGCATAATCCCGACCTAAACATTCTTATAGTTAATAATAGTGTTTCTTTGAGTAAGAAGTTTGGTATTAAACTCCGTGAACTCTTTAAACAATATGAAGGAGTTAGTGGTGTCTACTTATCTGAAATCAAACATAGTAGTACTCATTTAATGTTTCAGAACGGTGATGGTGACTTATATGGTGGTAGTATC
>CAZLYY010000108.1:0-1263 GCA_964563895.1 uncultured Christensenella sp.
TTTTGAGATGTAAATAATTTATTAAATAAAAAATGAAAAAATTTTTGTTTTCTTGCTTGAAAAATTTTTTTGTTTTTGATAAAATACTTGGGTCAATGAGTAACAGAAATGTGTAAGTCCAGTTGATTACTGGGCTTACACTTTTTTTATTTTATGGCAAAAATTAGGAGATTTTATGGAAGAAGTTAAACAAAATAAAATGGCGGTTGAACCGCTTAAAAAACTGTTTTGGAAAATGGGCTTACCAATGATAGTTTCAATGGTATTACAAGCACTATACAATGTTGTTGATAGTGTTTTTGTTGCCAATATGCAAGGAACAGGAGCATTAGCAAACGAAGCATTAACTTATGCCTTTCCAATTCAAATTTTAATTATTGCAATAGGTGTTGGAACTGGTGTAGGACTTAATGCGTTACTGTCAAAAAGTTTAGGCGAAAAAAATAAAGAAAAAGTCAACAAAGTCGCTGGGAATGGAATATTTTTGGCACTTGTTATCTATCTTGTGTTTTTAATTTTTGGACTTACCTGTTCAAATTGGTTCATTTCACTTTTCACTAAAAACGAAGAAGTCATCAAAATGGGTGGGAGCTACTTAATGATTTGTAGCAGTCTTTCACTTGGAGCTATTGGCTTTGCAATTTATGAAAGATTTTTGCAAGCAACTGGAAAAACAATGTATTCAACAATTGCTCAAATTTCAGGTGCGGTTGTTAATATCATATTTGACTACATTTTCATTTTTCCACTTAATATGGGAGTTGCAGGTGCTGCTTGGGCAACCGTTCTTGGTCAGTTTGTTTCGCTAATTATTGCAATGATTTTGCATTACACAAAGAATAAAGAAATCAACGGGAATTTGAAGTATATTAAACCTAGCGGTAGCATAATCAAAGGAATTTACTCAATTGGGATTTCCGCTGCTATTATGCAAGCGCTATTATCAGTTATGATGGCTGGAATGAATATTATTTTAGGTCAAGCAAACGCAAATCCAACTATTCTTGTTGGTTCATTTGGAATTTATTATAAAATTCAACAAATAGCACTATTTTCTTGTTTTGGACTTTCAAATACCATTATTACAATTTTATCATTTAACTATGGAATGAAAGACAAAGCGCGTTCAAAAGATTGCATAAAATATGGGATTATGGATACATTGGTTGTATCTTTGGTTATAACAATATTATTTGAAATAATCGCAAACCCACTTGCAAAATTGTTCGCTCTCTCTGGTGGTTCATCAAGTGAACTTATTTC
>CAZLYY010000109.1:0-1223 GCA_964563895.1 uncultured Christensenella sp.
CAAAAATAAATAAATTTCAAAAACAAATAAAATTTTGCAAAAAAGTGCTTGTAAACTATTGACAAAAATTTATTTGTGAATATAATATCAATGTTTTAATGAAACCTTAGTTTTACTTAAGACAGCAAGTGAGCAATCGTAACTTTTTAAAAGGCTTGCCGAGGTAAGGATAAGGGTAGCGGAGAGTTTCCAAAACCTTGTACTTACTTTTAAGTTCAAGGTTTTTTTAAACGGTTTTGCTTGTAGCAAAAAAGTTTTAAAAAAGGAGGAAACAATGTCAAAAGAAGTTTTGGAAGCAAAAAAAGCCGTTGTTGAAGAGATTAAATCAAAGTACAACAATGCAAAGGGTGTGGTTTTTGTTGGCTATCAAGGTATAACTGTTGAACAAGACACAAATCTTAGAAAAAGTTTTAGAGAAAAAAGTGTTGAGTACAAAATTTACAAGAATAGACTTATCAAAATTGCACTTGATGAACTTGGGATAACAGGTTATGACCCAAAATGCTTGGAAGGGACAACAGCTGTTGCTTTTGGTAAAGATGAAGTTTCTGCACCATCTGTTTTGTTTAAGATAAAGAAAGACGTTCCTTGTCTTGAAGCAAAATTTGGGATTGTCAATGGTGAAGTTGTTGACAACGCAAAGGTTGAACAATTGTCAAAGATACCTTCAAAAGAAGTGCTTATCTCTCAACTCTTGTGTATGCTCAATGCACCTATTTCGCAACTTGCTCGTACACTTGATGCAATTGCAAAAAAAGAAGCATAATTGTTTAGTTATGCAAAACGACTTTAAGTCAAAATTATTAAATTAAAATTAAAAAATAAAAAAATTAAAAAGGAGAAATTAAAAATGGCTATTGAAAACATAGTAGAAGAAATCAAAAAACTTTCACTTATTGAAGTTAGTGAACTTGTAAAAAAACTTGAGGAGGAATTTGGCGTAAGCGCTGCTGCTGTTGTCTCTGCTGCACCTGCTGGGGCAGAAGCACCAAAGGCTGAAGAAAAGACAGAATTCACAATCGTCTTGAAAGAAATCGGACCAAACAAAATACCTGTCATCAAAGTTACTCGTGAAGCAACAGGTCTTGGCCTTAGCGAAGCAAAAGCTCTTGTTGATGGAGCTCCTTCTACAATCAAAGAAAACGTTCCAGCTGAACTTGCAAAAGAACTTGAAGCAAAATTCAAAGAAGCTGGCGCTACAGTTGAATTGAAGTAATTATAAA
>CAZLYY010000110.1:0-1161 GCA_964563895.1 uncultured Christensenella sp.
AAAAACATATTTAAGTTTATTCTCAATTGCAATAATTTATGAAAAGATAAAGATTGGTTTTAAATAGTTTGTGATTTTACAATAAATAGCAATTTCCATATGCCAGCAGTTGAAAAGGAATTTATAGAAAATTTTACGAAAAAATTTAAGCAAAAATTTTCATTTAAACAGTTTGAAATTTTGGGAGGCGCAGGTATAATTGTTGTAGCAAAAAGAGAATAATAAGGAGAATTTATGATACTTAGTGTGTCAAGAAGAACGGATATCCCTGCTTTTTATAGTGGTTGGTTTTTTAAGCAACTAGAGCAAGGCTTTGTACTTGTTCCAAATCCAATCAACCCTATAAAAATTGCTAAAATTTCACTTGAAAAATTTGAGATAAAAAATATTTCAACAAACTTACTTGGCGAAAAACAGATTGAGAGTTGCGGGAATATTGAGGGAATTGTTTTTTGGTCAAAAAATCCGAAACCAATGCTAGACAAATTGGAAAAATTAAGTGATATTTCATATTATTTTTTATACACACTGAATGCTTATCCTAGCTTTATTGAAGGAGGACTTCCTTCACTACCAGATAGAATAGAAACTTTTAGAAAATTATCTGCTTTTTGTCCAGTGGTTTGGAGATATGACCCTATTTTGTTTGCCAATGGGATAGATACAAATTGGCATATTGAAAAGTTTAAATTTTTATGTGAAAATTTGAAAGGGTACACTAAACATTGTAAAATTAGTTTTGTTATTGAAAGTTATAAAGGATGTTCAAAGACTGTTCATGCTCCTAGCGAAAAAGATAAAAATATTTTGTTAGAAAATTTGTCGAAAATTGCAAAAGACAACGACATACAAATAGAAGCGTGTGCTGAAAGTGGAGATTGGTCAAAATATGGAATACTTCCAAGCAAGTGTATTGATGGAGAAATATTTGAAAAGTTGCTTACAGAAAAATACAAAAATTTTGGGATAAAAGTCAATCGCAAAAACGATAAAATTGATGGGCAAAGAAAATATTGTGGTTGTATGCCAGCAGTTGATATTGGAAGATATGACACTTGCAAACATAATTGCAGTTATTGTTATGCAAGAAAGACCACTCCAAAATCTATGCTAACCATTCCACAAGGTGAAATTTACGAACGAAAAACCGAAATTGAGTTT
>CAZLYY010000111.1:0-1150 GCA_964563895.1 uncultured Christensenella sp.
ATTTGCTGGTTGTTTTCTCTTTTTGTATTTGTTTTGAAATTGTTTTCTTGTAGTTAGATAAAGATGGAAATGAAATAAATAAAATTGCCTGCAGTGAATATTGGAAAGGCAAAGATAGCTATAGAAAATTACAAGATAATTTTTATCAATATATTATTGAAAGTGGCTTTGATTTAGAGCGAGGAAAAAACACTTCTGTTGAACATTTAAGCACAGAAAAACTAAAACAAATAACAAATTATGAAAATATTAAATACGAACTAACACAAGAAAAAATAGAACTTAAATCTTTTGGATGTATCTCTTTTATTGTCTTAATTATTGTAGATATTGCCATAGTATCTCCTATTTAATTTCCGTGTGACACGAGGCCACACGGAAAATTTTTTTTAAATTTTGAAATGTTCTCTATTTTTAATCAATTTTCAAAACTCCATTTCCATCATCTGTTAATTGGATATTAGATTCTAGAGAAACTACCGGACGGACACCGAAGATGTTATCGAGGCTGTAGCCAACGCCGCCGTCATAGTCCACACGGCACACGCGGGTGTTATATCTCGCGCTAGGATACGGAGAGGCCAGCCAATAATAGCCTGAATCATATGTATTAGAACTCATCCCTGTTATATTCTTTATATTCTGTAAAACAAATAATCCGTCTGCTCCTGTTGGATCTGTCATTGTAGTTGTGCTATCTATGTCTGTTCTTCCTAACATTTTGTTCATCTCTGGTAATGTTAATAATCTTACCTCTGCGTTTACTCCGGATGGTATAAATAAATTGCTTCCTGTTGTTTCTGTTGTATTTGTGCTATTATATGTTGTTCCATTACTTGTTATTTCTGTAAAATATCCTAAATTACTTCCTCTGCTACTCGTCCCATAAGCAAATTTTATGTCTCCAAAATTGTAGTACATTCCTGCTGATGCTTGTAAACCATAATAAGTACTTGAACCTGTGTAAAATTGATAATCACTACCTAACACATTTTTAAAATTTGTTAACTTTGCTGAATCTGTTACATACCAACTGCTATTTGTTGTATCATTATCGTAATAATATAGTTTTGCAGGAACACCTGTGCTTATTAGTTTTACATTTGAATATGTTCCATCTTCATTTTTTGTATAGTCTAATAATCTCCAG
>CAZLYY010000112.1:0-1135 GCA_964563895.1 uncultured Christensenella sp.
CGAAAGTATATAAAGCATTTATGCCCTTAGGTGATAACTGCCTTCTTATGTATAAAGCATTTACTTTTGATAGGCTACTATCGTTCATGCCACACTCATGGACGAGTCATCACATGAGGGATATATGCTATGGACTAGATAGTTATGGTCAAAAAATAGAATACTCTAGAGTAGATACAAGAGAGAGTGGTTTTATACTATCATCCGATAAAGATATAGTATATGAAATCATCGAAAAAGAAGTAGATAGGATACTAGAAAAGGGACTTACGGCAGAAATCTACACTATATCAAGCGACATAGGAGCTTTAAAGAAGTACAGTAGCGTAAATGATATGAGTAGCATCCTATGTGGAGATATGGACATCGATCGTGAGATATTAAGAAGAGTCGTGAAAAATGCTTATGGTAAAGAGGGTATTTTAAAATCAGACTATGCACAGATTCTTAATAACGCATTAAAAACGATAGATAAGATGGATTTGCATACATTAAAAGAAGATTTAAAGATAAATGGACAGCCATTATATAAGAGTATTCAGCGAATGAAAGAGCTTTATAGGGCAGATGACGGCTATGTATGTGAAAGAGCTATCGTTCATATATGTGGTGATAGCAAGCAAAACATGTATGAGAAAGTAGCTATCATGCTATCTAGCATAGCAAGATCAGAGGCAGACTTTGTATATATACTAAATGGTGAGCAGCTCGCAGGAGTTGATATCTATAAGCTATATATACAAAAATCTAGCGTAAATACAAAGAATAGATGTATTAGCGTATCAAGCATAGTAGATAATAAGCGTATGTTTACTTCTACAGCACTTGCAAAAGATATAGTAAGTGCAGATTTCCTAAACATAGGCTATCTAGATGCCGTAGATAGAATAGCACTTTATAACATAATGCATTTATCAAAAGACGAGAAAAACGCTATAAGTAATACCGATATGGACACAGGAGTGATAAGGCTATGTGACCTTATGCTTACATATACGAAGGGAGAGTAATGAATAAAAATCTACTACAAGAACTAAATATGAGACCTCACTATACTATATCTGATAGTATACCTATGAAAAGTATATATGAAGATGGAGTAGTAGAAGTGCGAAAGGGATTGTATTCCAAAACA
>CAZLYY010000113.1:0-1102 GCA_964563895.1 uncultured Christensenella sp.
GGGAAAAGTTTTGTTAGTGATGTTACAAATGCAAGCAGAACAATGTTGTTTAATATAAATCAACTTAAATGGGACGACTATTTGTTGAAATTATTTAATATTCCACTTTCCACTCTTCCTAAAATTGTTGCAAATGATGATGTTGTGGGCGTTTGCGAGTTGTTTGGTGGCGAAATCAAAGTTGCAGGGCTTATTGGCGACCAACAAAGTTCTCTTTTTGGGCAAGGGTGTTTTGACAAAGGTATGGCAAAAAATACATATGGAACAGGTTGCTTTATGCTTGTAAACACTTCAAAGGATAGAGTGTCTAGCAAACACGGACTGCTTACGACTATTGGTTATAAAGTTGACGGAAGATTGTGCTATGCTTTGGAAGGAAGTGTGTTTAATGCTGGTTGTGTGGTTGATTGGGCAATAGAAAATTTGGGGATTGGAAAAGACCCACAAGAACTTACAGACCTTGCAACAAGTTTATCTTCAAATGAAGGGGTTTATCTTGTGCCTGCCTTTACAGGGCTTGGAACACCTTATTGGGATATGAATGCTCGTGGCTTGCTTTGTGGGCTCACTCGTGGAACGGACAAAAGACATATTGCTCGTGCGGTGCTTGAAGGAATGGCATATTCCACCTATGACGTGCTAAAAACAGTGGAAAAAGATGCCAAGATGAAAGTTCGTGTTTTGCACGTAGACGGGGGAGCAAGTGTCAACGACTTTTTGATGCAATTTCAATCAAATCTTATCCAAATGAAACTTGAAAGGTTTAACAAGGAAAGCACTTGTATGGGAGCAGTGTTTATGACAGGGCTTGCTACAGGTGCATACAAAAATTTGGCAGATATTCGTTCTAAAATTGTTTCGCAAAAAGTTTATACCCCAAATTGTACAGAAGAGGATATTAAGCCACTTTTAAAGGGCTGGAAAACGGCAATAAATAGGACAATAAAAAACAAGTGAGAAATTATCAACAAAAAAATATAAAATGTTTATAACTTTTATTTAAAAATATTTTAATTTTGGAGGAGAAAATGAAAGAAGGATTTTTTGAAAGTTTTGATAAGGAAAAAATTTATTATTACGAATGGGACGATGTGGATAGCCC
>CAZLYY010000114.1:0-1082 GCA_964563895.1 uncultured Christensenella sp.
TTTTAGTTTTGTGTAGATTTTGCTTTTAAAGACAAAATTTCTGTTTTTAGAATAAGACAAACAAAGATTATTTTTATAGCAACCTTTGTCAAATTTTGTCTTTTTTGAAGTTATAAAAATTTGTAAAAATTTTTTTTGAAAAAATGCAAAAAAATTGTTGACTTTTCCTTTATCTTATTGTAAGATTTAAGAGCATTTAGAAGCGGGGTGTGGCGTAGTTGGTAGCGCACGTGGTTTGGGACCATGGGGCCGGGAGTTCGAGTCTCTTCACCCCGACCATACAATAAATGCAAAAGGGCCTTTAGCTCAGTTGGTTAGAGCAACCGGCTCATAACCGGTCGGTCCGGGGTTCAAGTCCCTGAAGGCCCACCAAAGTATTTCTTGCGGGTAAGGAGTTCTTTGGTTCAATCTATATGGCTTGGTAGTTCAGTTGGTTAGAACGCCGCCCTGTCACGGCGGAGGTCGAGAGTTCGAGTCTCTTCCAAGTCGCCATTACGATTTTTATAATCGTAAACCCGCAGGCCTTGGTAGCTCAGTCGGTAGAGCAGGGGACTGAAAATCCCCGTGTCGGTGGTTCGATTCCGCCCCAAGGCACCAAAAGGTTTTAATATATTTATATGCTAGTGTGGCTCAATGGTAGAGCAGCTGATTTGTAATCAGCCGGTTGTTGGTTCGATTCCGACCACTAGCTCCAGTCGCAGTAGTTTTCCACCCAGTATAATGTTTCATCAGGAATGTTATATCCACCAGCTACTGCGACATTTGGGTAGGTTGCAGAGCGGTCAAATGCAACGGACTGTAAATCCGTCGGCTGAGCCTTCGATGGTTCGAATCCATCCCTGCCCACCAAGTGGAAAATAACAAAAAGTCTTCTTCGGAAGGCTTTTTTGTTTTCAATAGATTTAACGTTTTAGGTTGCACAATTATATGTTTAACTTAAAGTTTGTACTTATTAAAATGTGTCTTATGTTGCACAATTGTATGTTTAACTTAAAATTTGTATTTATTAAAATATATTTATCTTTAGACAACTAAATAAAATTGTTTTAGTCCAAAAAGCAAAACTATAGAGATTTTGGCAT
>CAZLYY010000115.1:0-1062 GCA_964563895.1 uncultured Christensenella sp.
TATGCTACAAAAACACTTTTGACCAATCTTGCTTGCGACAACACAAAAGTTTTCGTTCTTGACCCAGAAGACGAGTATACGCCACTTTCATACAATATGAAGGGAAAAGTTTTGGACGTTGGTTCTTCTCAAAGGGGAAGATTTAATCCTTTCCACATTATGACAACTCTTGACGCAGACGAAGGTGGAAGCGACGACTCCTATTCCACTCACTTGCAGTTTTTGGAAGAGTTTTATAGCATTATTCTTCCTGGTATGCCGTCCGAAGCCTTTGAAGAGTTGAACACTTTGACAATTGAAGCGTATAAGGAGAAGAATATCAATTCGCAAACACCACTTACCAAATTAAAACCAGAAGATTTTCCAATCTTTGACGACATTTACAACCTTTGTTTGAAAAAAATGAAAACGGAAAAAGACGAATATCATAGACGTGTTTTGCAAACGGTGGAAACATATATTTCAAAGTTTGCGACCGGTGGACGTAACTCCAACCTTTGGAACGGCCCAATGTCTATTGCAACAAAGGAAAATTTTGTTACATTCAACTTCCGTTCCTTGCTTGCAAACCGTAACGAAGTTATTGCAAACGCACAAATGCTTCTTGTTTTTAAATATCTAGACAACGAAATTATTAAAAACAAGGACTTTAACGACAAATACAAAGCAAATAGGCATATTGTTGTTGCGGTTGACGAAGCCCACGTCTTTATTAACCCAAAACACCCTATCGCTCTAGAATTTATGGCGCAAATGGCAAAACGTATTCGTAAATATTCGGGAATGCAAATTGTTATTACACAAAACATCAAGGACTTTGTCGGTTCGCAAGAAATCGCTCGTCAATCTACCGCTATTATTAACGCAAGCCAATATTCCTTTATTTTCTCTTTGGCTCCAAACGATATCACCGACCTTATTGAATTGTATAGAAATGCTGGTGAAATCAACAAAGAAGAGCAAGACAACATTGTTACGGCAGGCGTTGGTCAAGCGTTCCTTATCACAGGCGCTTTGTCTAGAACATCTGTCAAAATTGAAGCAAACGAAGAAGTTGTTCGT